>CAZUBP010000001.1:0-7440 GCA_964618605.1 uncultured Lachnospiraceae bacterium
GTGTCCGCCGTGAATGCCAAATCTACCCTTTGCCATGGTATCTTTTCCTCCTGTCTCTTCTACTGCACCTTTGGCACAGGTTTTTTATATATTTCGTACCAATTCCACCGTGCGGCGGATCAGCTGTTCATCCTTGCATTTCTCTATCTCCACGCTGCTGGAAAGGTCCACCCCGAAGGGATCCAGGCGCAAAACAGCCTCTTTAAGGTTATCCAGATTCAGTCCCCCCGCCAGAAACCAGGGTCTGTCTATAGGGGGCACCAGATTCCAGTCGAAGGTTCTGCCGTCCCCGTAGCCCTGATCCAGCAAAATATACTCTGCCGGACTGTCTATGGCCCGCTGCACATCCTCTTTTCCCCGGATGCGAAAGGCCTTGATCACCGGCTTATGGGTTGCTTCCTGTATCCTGCGGATCTCCTCCGGAGATTCCTCCCCGTGAAGCTGGGCAACAGCGATTACCCCCTCCTGCATAAGCTTTATGACTGTGGCCGGATCCTCATTGACAAATACTCCCACGGGAACGATATCCTTGTCCAGCTGGGCCGTCAGCTCTCTCACCTGCTCCGGTGTACAGCTTCTGTGGCTTTTGGGATAATTGAGGATAAATCCGGCGAAATCCGGTTTTGCTGCATTGACGTACCGGATATCCTCCCGGCGGCGCAGTCCACAGATCTTGATCCTGCATCCGCTCATACAAGGGCACCTCCGTTCAGCTCCTCCAGCATGGCCTTCTTGTCCGGGCTTCTCATAAGGGTCTCCCCGATGAGCACGCCGTCCACCTGATTTTCCCGCAGCTGCCGGATATCCTCTGCCGTCTTGATACCGCTTTCCGATACAAAGACCACCTGCTCCGGCACCAGTTTTCTCAGGCGAATGCTGTTCTGGTAATCCACCGTAAAGGTTTTCAGATCCCGGTTGTTGACCCCGATAATGTCGGCGCCGCAGGCCAGGGCCCGTTCCACCTCATTCTCATCATGAGCCTCCACCAGGGCATCCAGCCCCAGCTCCCGGGCCAGCTCCCGGTACTCCTTCAGCTCCCCGTCATCCAAAATAGCGCAGATCAGCAGCACCGCCGAGGCCCCCAGGGTCTTTGCCTGGTAGATCATATAGGGATCCACTGTAAAATCCTTTCGCAGCACGGGAATATGCACCTCACCGGCGATCTCCCGCAGATACCGGTCACTTCCCTGAAACCAGAAGGGCTCCGTAAGGCAGGAAACAGCTCTGGCTCCCGCCGCCTCATATTCCCGGGCGATCTGCAGATAGGGGAAATCCTCAGCGATCAATCCCTTGGAGGGGGAGGCCTTCTTCACCTCACAGATATAGGACATCCCCGGTTTTTTCAGATTTTCCCGAAAGCCGGGGCAGACAGGCTCCGGGGTGTCCCGAAGCTGTGCCTTCAGTTCCTCCAAAGGAGTGCAGCGTTTCTCCTCACTGATCCGCTCTCTTGTTTTTTTTGCAATTTCTCCTAAAATGCCGGTCACGCTTTGTTACTCTCCTTTATAAACTCCTGCAGCTTTTCTTCTGCTTTTTTGCTGTCGATCAGTTCCTCTGCCATTTTCACGCCCTGCTCCAGCGTATCTGCCTTGCCTGCAATATACAGTGCTGCTCCGGCATTCAAGCAGACAGCCTGTCTCTTGGCACCTTTTTCCTTGCCTGCCAGGATATCTCTGGTAATAGCGGCATTTTCCTCCGGTGTACCGCCTACAAGCTCTTCCTTGGCACAGCGGGTATAACCGAACTGCTCCGGGGTGATCTCATAGGTCGTAAAGGTGCCGTCCTTGATCTCGCATACGGTGGTGGCTGCACTCATGGAGATCTCATCCAGCTTGTCCTGACCGTATACCACCATGCCCCGAACTACGCCCAGATTGGCCATAACCCGGGCCAGAGGCTCTACAAGGCTCTCATCGTACACACCCATCAGCTCCTGATTGGCTCCTGCCGGGTTGCTCAAGGGTCCCAGGATATTAAATACGGTGCGAACCCCCAGCTCCTTCCGGATGGGTGCCACATACTTCATAGCGGTATGATATTTCTGGGCAAACAGGAAACAGATATTGATCTTGTTTAACACAGCCAGACTTTCCTCCGGTGTCAGGGTAATATTTACTCCCAGTGCCTCCAGCACATCTGCTGCTCCGGATCTTGAGGAAGCGGCACGATTACCGTGCTTTGCCACAGCCACGCCTCCTGCAGCGATCACCAGAGAAGAGGTGGTAGAAATATTAAAGGAATTTGCGCCGTCTCCACCGGTACCTACGATCTCCAGCAGATCTCCCTCATAGGGGAATTTCACGCCGTGGGCCCGCATGCCTGCTGCGGAAGCGGTGATCTCCTCTATGGTCTCCCCTTTTACGGAAAGGGCGGTAAGGTAAGCGGACATCTGCACAGCGCTGGCCTTTCCCTCCATGATCTCGTTCATTACGCCTTCAGCTTCCTCATAGGTAAGGTTCTCTTTTGCCACTAATTTGATAATAGCCTCTTTGATCATTGTTTTTTCCTCTCTCTTCCTTTATTTTTTCTCACGCACTGTCTGCATGAAATTTTCCATCATTTTTTTGCCCTCCGGAGTCATGACCGATTCCGGATGAAACTGCAGGCCGAATATGGGATATTCCCGGTGTTCCACTGCCATCACTTCCCCGTCCTCCGCTACTGCGGTCACCTTCAGGGTATCCGGCAGGGTGTCCTTTAACACCGCCAGGGAATGGTATCTGGCTGCGGGAAAGCTGTCCGCCAGTCCCGCAAAAATGGGGCTGTCCCCTGTTTTATATATGGTTTTCTGCTTGCCGTGCATCAGCTGGGCGGCATAGCTTACGGTAGCTCCGCAGGCTTCACAGATGGCCTGATGGCCCAGACAGATGCCGAGAATGGGGATCTTGCTTCCCAGCTGTTTTACCACCTCCAGGCAGACCCCTGCATCCTGGGGACGTCCCGGTCCCGGAGAAAGTACGATGGCTTCCGGTGCCATGGCCTCGATCTCCTCCACGGTGTAATCGTCATTTCGAATGACCCGTATATCCGGCTCCACAGATCCCAGAAGCTGATATACGTTATAGGAAAAGCTGTCATAATTATCGATCAACAGTATCATATCAATCCCTCCTGGGCCTCTTCCAGGGCTCTCACCACTGCCATGGCCTTGTTTTTACATTCTTCAAATTCTTTCTGGGGTACACTGTCTGCCACAATACCGGCGCCGGATCGGATACATACCTCTCCGTTTTTCTTGTAAGCCAGGCGAATGGCGATACACACATCCAGGTTGCCGGAAAAATCCAGATAGCCGATGGCGCCGCCGTAAATACCTCTCCGGCTCTGCTCCAGCTCCTCTATGATCTCACAGGCTCTGAATTTCGGTGCTCCCGACAGAGTTCCTGCCGGCAGGATGGCGTCAATGGCATCCAAAGCGTCCTTGTCCTCCCGGATCACCCCACGAATGGTGGAGCCTATATGCATGACATGGGAATATCTTTCGATCTCCATATACTTTTCCACTTCCACGCTGCCGATGCGGCTGATCTTCCCCAGATCGTTCCGTCCCAGATCCACCAGCATATTGTGCTCGGCCCGTTCCTTCTCATCCTCCAGAAGCTGTTTTTCCAGCAGACGATCCTCTTCCTCTGTAGCCCCTCTGGGTCTGGTACCGGCCAGGGGGAAGGTATGGAGAATGCCGTTTTTCAGGCTCACCAGAGTTTCCGGTGAAGAGCCGGCGATCTCCACATCATCACTGTTGAAATAAAACATATAAGGGGAAGGATTGGAGGCCCGCAGCGCCCGGTAGGTATCAAAAAGACTTCCCTGGGCCTTTGCCCGGCGGGGATTGGACAGCACCACCTGGAAAATATCACCCTCCCGGATATACTGTCTGGCTGTCTCCACCATATTACAGTACTGTTCCTCTTCAAACTGGGGATGGATCTCCTCCGACAGCCGGATTCTCTGAAACTCCATAGGCTTTCCCTTTTTCAGCAGGGTATACATATCCTCCAGCTGCTTCTTAGCCCGGGCGTAGGATTCTTCCAGATCGGCGATCTGTACGCCGGTGATGAGAAAGATCTTCTGCCGGTAGTGGTCAAAGGCAATGACCTGATCGAACAGCATGAGATCCACGTCCTTGAAGTCCGGCTCTCCGTGAGGCTCCAGTTTCAGCTTCGGCTCACTGTAGCGAATATAATCGTAGGAAAAGTAGCCCACCAGACCGCCGGTGAAGGGGGGCATATTTTTCATCCGGGGACTTTTGTACTCCCGCAGGATCTTCCGGATCTCTTCCCTGGGATGCTCTACCCGCTCTTCCTTCTCCGTAAGGGTGTTGTCCCGGTCTCTTGCCCGAACCCGAAGCAGGCCTTCCATACAGGTGATCTCCATGGTGGGATCACAGCCCAAAAAGGAATAACGACCCCAGTTTTCATCCTGACTGGCACTTTCCAGCAGGTAGCAATGGCGACTGGCCCCCCGCAGAATGCGCATGGTCTGTACCGGTGTCATTTCGTCCGCATAAATTTCCCGGCATACCGGAACTCTCTTATAGTCTCCGGAGGCTGCCAGATTTTTTACTTCCTCCAATGATGGATACATAAATTCTCCCTTCCTGGGAGGATTTTTCCAATAAAAAAACCCGCCCATGACAATGAAATACTGTCAAGGACGAGTGTATATACCACCCGCGGTGCCACCTTGCTTTACGGCTGTCGCCGTACACTTGTCGGAATACCATCATATCCCCGGCAACTGACGTATGCCCACACGTCACAGAATACTCAGCATTGCTGCCTTTGACTGCGCCCTCAGCGGTCCATTTGGCAATCTGCATCTCCACCCGGCTCTCACCTACCCGGACTCTCTGTGCGCACATAATTACTTTGATCTCCGCTTCAACGGTTTATCTTCCTAAATTGTTTACAGCCTATCATCTTTTCTTCTTTCTGTCAATACGGAGATTTTCAGTTCATGATTTTCACCAAATATTGCATTTCCCCTTTGTGACTGCCGCCGAAATATAGTACAATAGGCCTATGCGAAATATCTTATTTATGTTATCCAACGGGAGGATTCTAACATGAAATATTTAATGGGTATTGATAACGGAGGAACCTTTTCCAAAGCTGCTATTTTCGATGAAAACGGCACCCAGATTTCCGTGGCCAGTGTTCCCACGGTGACCCTTACCCCGAAACCGGGATACACAGAGCGGGATATGAACGAGCTCTGGGAGGTGAATGCCCAGGCTATCCGTCTCTCTATCGAAAAAAGCGGTATTGATCCCGCCGACATCGCCGGTGTCTCCTTCTCCGGCCACGGCAAGGGCCTGTATCTGGTAGGGCATGACGGAAAGCCCAGCTACAACGGTATCGTTTCCACCGATATGCGGGCCTGGGAATATATCGACCAGTGGACCGCCGACGGCACCAAGGAAAAGATCTATCCTATGTCCTATCAGACGATCCTGGCCTGTCAGCCGGTAGCCCTTCTGGCCTGGCTGAGAGATCACGAGCCTCAGGTACTGGAAAACACGAAATACATCTTCCATGTAAAGGATTATGTCCGGTACATGCTTACGGGAGAGGCCTATGCCGAGTACACCGATTCCACCGGAGGCAATCTGGTGAACCTGAATACCAAACAGTATGACAAGGAGCTGCTGGACTGCTTCGGTCTGGGTATGTGCATGGACAAGCTGCCGCCTCTGAAATATTCTGCCGAGATCTGCGGCCACGTTACCCAGGAAGCCAGCGAAAAGACAGGACTTCCCGCAGGTATACCTGCCGCTGCCGGTATGTTTGACGTGGATGCCTGCGGTATCGGCTCCGGCCTCATTGATGCAGACAAGCTGTGCATGATCGCCGGTACCTGGAGCATCAACGAATATATTTCCCCCACCCCCATTGCTAACGGCACTGTGGATCTGAACTCCATGTTCTGTATGCCGGGCTATTTCCTGGTGGAAGAGTCCAGCCCTACCTCTGCCGGTAATATGGAATGGTTTATCCGCAACCTGATGGGCTATGAAAAAGCGGAGGCCAAAGCCAATGGCGGATCCATCTATGATATCACCAACGAATGGGTAGACTCCATTGACCCCAAGGATTCCAATGTGATCTTCCTGCCCTTCCTGAACGGTTCCAACGAGGATGCCCTGGCTAAGGCCACCTTTATCGGCCTTACCGCCTACCACAACAAGAAGCATATGCTCAGAGCCGTGTACGAGGGCATTGTTTTCTCCCATCTGACCCATGTAAAGAAGCTGCTGCGCAACCGTCCGGCTCCGGAAAGCATCCGTCTCTCCGGCGGCGCCGCCAATTCCGATGTGTGGGTACAGATCTTTGCCGATGCCTTCCAGATCCCCATTGATGTTATTGAGGATAAGGAGATCGGCGCCCAGGGTGCCGCCATTGCTGCCGGTATCGCTGCCGGTATTTACACCGATTATGCCGATGCTGTGGCAAAGACCGTAAAGATCTCCAAGACCATTCAGCCCCGCCGGGAATACAAAGAGGTTTACGAGGAAAAATACGCCACCTACCGTGCCGTTATTGATGCCCTGGGACAGGGTGGTGCCTGGAAACGATTTAAGAACTGATAAAGGAAAACAAGAATGAAAGCATACGCAATAGGTTTATATGAAAAGGCTATGCCCGGGGAGCTTTCCTTCCGGGAAAAGCTGCTGACAGCAAAGGAGCTGGGCTACGATTTTGTGGAGCTCAGCGTAGATGAGACAGAGGAAAAGCTTGGCCGTCTGGACATGAGTCCCCAGGAACGGCTGGATATAGTGAAAACTGTGCAGGAGGTGGGTATTCCCTTCGGCAGCATGTGCCTGTCCGGCCATCGAAAATACCCTCTGGGAAGTGGAGATCCTGCCACCTGTGCCCGGGGCATGGAGATCATGGAAAAGGCTGTACAGCTGGCTGTGGATCTGGGCATCCGTATTATCCAGCTGGCAGGCTATGACGTGTATTATGAGACCTCCACGCCGGAGACAGTAGCCCGTTTCGGTGAGAATCTGAAAAAAGCCACTATGATGGCTGCCAAAGCCGGTGTGCTGCTGGGCTTTGAGACCATGGAAACATCCTTTATGAACACGGTGGGCAAGGCCATGGACTATGTGGATCTGGTAAATTCTCCCTATCTGGGGGTGTATCCCGATTCCGGCAATCTGACCAACGCCGCTGTCACCTACGGTACCGACGTGAAGGAAGATATCTTGAGCGGTGCCGGACATATTGTGGCCTTCCACCTGAAGGAGACAGTCCCCGGGAAATTCCGGGAGATTCCCTTCGGCACCGGTCATGTGGATTTCCCTGCTATCATTGATACCGCCTGGAGCCTGGGTGTGCGCCGCTATGTAACGGAAATGTGGTATGTGGGCCAGTCAGACTGGAAAGAGGATATCCGCAAAGCCCACGATATGATGGCAGAAATACTGGATCGCAAATAAGG
>CAZUBP010000001.1:7540-22740 GCA_964618605.1 uncultured Lachnospiraceae bacterium
CTTTTCATTTCCCCCGTAGATGCCTACCGCACCTACCAGATAGCCATTTTCATACAGGGCCGTTCCCCCTTTCAGGATATGGCCTTCCGTTTCACCCTGCTGCTTTGCCCGATGCAAAGCCTCCTTGGCTGCGGACTGGGAACCGTGCACCTGCACAGAATGTTTGGCCAGAGAATTGGTAGCCAGAAGCTCTCCCTGATCGTCTACTACACTGATGGTATAGAAGGTTCCGTAGGAATTGTTCACCTTTGCTGTAAATTTCTTTATACGATTAGCCACCCGGTCTCTGCACAGTGCAGGGATCTTTTCTACCGGAGAGGCGGTAACCGCTACAGGCTGAACCGTCTCTGTGGGCTTAGCCGGGGCGTCCGGGATCACCGGAGCCTGCTGGACTGCATCCGCCAGCCGTGCCTGTATGTACAGATAGTCGGAAAGATCATCCAGATAGGCCTGGGCCTGTTCATCCATGGGATAACGGGCAGCCGCTTCCACAAAGCGACGCTCACACCGTCTCACCACGTCTCTGGCGATATCCAGCTGTGCTGAGTAAAAGCTTCCTCCCGGCAGGATCTCCCCTTCCTCCTGAGGCAATCTTTTTCTCAACGTATCTATTTTTTCTTCAAAGTCCCGTACCTGGCTGTCCGGCAGATTTCTCTGCTGGCTACCTGTCCGCTCCTGGGTTCCCTGCTTAATGGTCAGGATGACCCTCTGGATCTCCAGAAGCTCCTGCCACAGAAGCTTATCCTGGGTCAGGCTGCGCACCAGGCCGATATGACTGTTCACTTCATCCAATTCCCCCATAAGCTGGATCCGCACATCATGTTTCATGACACGGGTACCATCCTTGAGGCCGGTTACCTTCCGGTCACCGGGTTTCTTGTAGCGTTTCATAGCATCCCCTTATTCCTGCGATATCATTTCGCATATATAACAGAGTATAGCACATCTCTTTTCCATATGGTAGTCATCTTTTTACAAAACTTTTTATCCCCGGCGGGATTTTCCCCTGCATGGACAGCAAAAAAGACACTTCCCTGCATGACTGCCGGGAAGTGTCCCTGTGGTATACCTTATTTCTTTATTCCGGAAGTTTTTTTCCTTTTTTGCTGTAGTAATCCTCAACAGCTGCCTTTACAGCCTCCTCTGCCAGAACGGAGCAGTGGATCTTGTTGGTGGGCAGTCCGTCCAGAGCCTCAACTACGGCCTTGTTGGACAGTTCCAGGGCTTCCTTAATGGATTTGCCCTTGATCATCTCTGTAGCCATGGAGCTGGTAGCGATAGCGGAACCGCAGCCAAAGGTATTGAACTTAACATCGGTAATGATCTCATTCTCATCTACCTTAATATACATCTTCATGATATCGCCGCATTTGGCATTACCTACCTCGCCGATACCGTCAGCGTCATCAATTTTTCCTACATTTCTGGGATTCTGAAAATGATCCATTACTTTTTCACTGTATAACATTTGCTATATTCCTCCTTAGATTAAATGGGGTTTCTTTCCTTTTTCCAGATCCTCCCATACCGGTGAGATACTTCTCAGATAGGAAACAACCTCTTTAAC
This sequence comes from uncultured Lachnospiraceae bacterium, assembly GCA_964618605.1. Classification (GTDB taxonomy): domain Bacteria; phylum Bacillota; class Clostridia; order Lachnospirales; family Lachnospiraceae; genus UBA11957. Next base: position 9,108 of record CAZUBP010000001.1, read on the forward strand.
ATTGTCTACGATATAATGCATTTCCTCAGGTGTATTCTCAGCGCCAATGGAAAGGCGGAGAGATCCATGAGCTACCTCGTGAGGCAGACCCAGCGCCAGAAGCACATGGCTTGGATCCAGGGATCCGGATGTGCAGGCGGAACCGGAGGAAGCTGCGATACCTCTGGCATCCAGCAGAAGCAGCAGGGATTCTCCCTCGATACCCTCGAAGCAGAAGTTTACGGTACCCGGCACACGTTTGTCACGGTTGCCGTTTAATTTGCCGTGGGGAATCTCGGACAGGCCGTCGATCAGGATATCTCTCAGACCGGCAACATAAGCGTTTTCCTTATCTCTGTTCTCGCAGGTTGCCTTAAAGGCAGTGGCCATACCGGCAATAGCCGGGAGATTCTCTGTTCCGGCTCTCTTGCCTCTCTCCTGAGCGCCACCCTCGATAAGGTTGGTGAGAAGAACGCCCTTACGGCAATACAGCACGCCCACACCACGGGGACCGTAGAATTTGTGAGCGGACAGAGCCAGCATATCAATATTTTCCTTTACCACATCGATGTCCAGACGTCCTGCAGCCTGTACCGCATCTGTATGGAAAATAATGCCTTTTTCTTTGCAGAAAGCGCCAATCTCGCTGATGGGCTGTACGGTTCCCACCTCGTTGTTGGCATACATAACGGACACACAGATGGTGTCCTCTCTCACTGCGGCTTTCAGATCCTCCATGCGAACGACACCGTCCTCATGTACCGGCAGTAAAGTCACTTCAAAGCCTTCTTTTTCCAGACGTTTCAGGCTGTGAAGTACAGCGTGATGCTCGAAGGCTGTGGAAATAAAGTGTTTCTTTCCTTTTTTCTTTCCGATCATAGCTGCGGTAAGAAGTGCCTGGTTGTCAGCCTCGCTGCCGCCGGATGTAAAATAGATCTCCTTCGGATCAGCATGGAGATATTTGGCCATGATCTCACGGCTCTCCCAAAGCTTCTCTGCAGCCTTCTGTCCTACCGTATGCAGACTGGAGGGATTTCCGTAAAAATCCTCCATGCAACGCATCATTTCTTCTCTGGCTGCCGGGCTGGTAGCTGTTGTTGCGGCGTGATCGGCGTATATATAGTTCATTGTGTTCCTCCTTGTATCTTGTATATCTGATTGTCACTTTTCCTATATGCTTACTAGGATTAAGTTACCACTTTTCTTTTTCCCCGTCAATAGGATTCTTTCAAATTTTCCGGGGTATTTTGGCTTAAATATTGCTCTACGTGCTCTACAAACCGGGCAGCCATCACAGACAACTGCTTCTGTCGATCCCACACCAGCTTGTACTCCACCGTTTTCACCGGATCCACGATCTCCTTTATCACAATGCCTGAGGACGTGGCCTCGCTGTCCACCTTGGGGAAAATGGCTATGCCCACCCCCTGCTGGGTCAGCTCTCTGGCGTTCAGGAAACTACTCATCTCACAGACGATATCCAGCTTTCCGGTGTATCCGGCAAACCATTCCTCGATCTCCTTCACCCGGGATTTACGGGAAGGCAGGATCAGTCTTTCCTGCAGCAGCAGTTTCAGAGAAATAGTCTCTCCGGGAAGGCTGGCCAGGGGATGATCCTCGGGGATCATGGCCACCCAGGGGGTTACCTCCAGTGCCAGGGAAGCCAGGCGCTCATGGTCAAAGGGCTCCGCAATCAAAGCCAGATCCAAAAGGCCCTTTTGCATCCGCTCGATAACATCATCCGTACTGCCGTTCCACAGTTCGTAATTCACATGGGGATACTCCCGGGAAAAGGCAGCTATCCACTGGGCCAGCAGCTTAGGGCCGCCGCCCTCCACCGTACCGATATACAGGGTACCCCGTATACCGCTTTTCAGGTCGCTTACCTCTTCTTTGGTTTTCTCCATCAGGGCAATGATCTCCCCTCCCCGGCGTTTCAGCAGCTCCCCTTCCTCGGTGAGCTTCAGCCTTTTCCGGCTGCGGTCAAAGAGCTCTACTCCCAGCTCCTCTTCCAGCTGGTGCATCTGTCGGCTTAAGGGCGGCTGTGCCATGTGAAGCGCCTCTGCGGCCCTGGTGATATTGCACTCCTTGGCCACTTCCAGAAAATACTGTATTGTACGCACATCCATCGCTTTTCCCCCACCACGTCATACTTTAAAGGTATGGAAATCATAACCATATATGTATTGTTATTTTTTCAAAACTTATGCTACATTAACTATATCAAGAAAGCCTTGTGTGCGGCAGGTTTCTCTATCCTATATTCTTCCCCCTGCCGCATTTTCCTTATAGCCTTGTTACCAACGAAAGCTTCTGGGTCCATCAGAAGCTTTCGTTTTGTTTATTTCCGAAAATCATACTTCCAATACCTGAGGCAGCTCCGAAAAGGCAGCTATGGTCTCCTCTGCATCCGCAATGTGGCCGAAGCCGTAGGCCGCATACACAATAGGAACGCCTGCTTCGTGAGCCGCATCTGCATCCTTCTGCACATCTCCCACATATACCGGATGCTGCAGATGGTTCCGCTCTGCCACCAGGGCTATATTCTCTGCCTTGGTCAGTCCCGTACCTCCAAAGCTTTCCCAATCGGTAAAATATTGTCCCATCTCATGTGCCTTGAAAAAGGCTTCTATATATCCCGCCTGACAGTTGCTGACGATCATCAGAGGCACGCTCTTCTGTAAAAGTGCCAGCGTCTCCCCCACTCCGGGGTACAGGATACCCCCTCGCTTTTCCATACAGGTATTTTCATAGGCCAGCACCCCCTCCCGCAGCACATCCTGCCGTTCCTTCGGCATACCGGGGTGGAGCCGGGCAAAAAATTCTGTCATAGGCAGTCCCATGCAGGCCTGTACCTCTTCCATGGTATGGGGAAAGGGCACGCCCTGGCGGGTAAGGTATTCTTTCCAGGAGTCATAAAAGGTCTCTGTGGCATCCCATAGGGTGCCGTCCAGGTCAAAGAGAATACCGTCTGTTTTCATAACCATACCTTCCTTGCTACACATTCAGGTGTACTATACCATAATTTTTCTTCTTATTCTATGGTTTTCTTCTTTTTACTAGCCATAAAATGCAGAAATAGCCGCTTTTTCAGCGGCTATTTCTTATGGATCTACCTTTAAGCCAGTCCGTGATCTTCCAGGAAATCGTAGAAGCACCGTTTGCCTCTGCGGATGCAGGAAGTTCTGTACCGGAACAAAATGATGGTCAGTATCGTAAATACCAGGGTGATACCCAGAAGGATGGTTACCGGCTGGGCAATGCTTCCGGCGCCGCAGATGGCCACACGGAAACCGTTTACTACGTAGGTGAAGGGTACGTAGGGGTGAAGAGCCAAAGCCATGTCACCGGAGATCTCAATGGGATAGGTTCCGGCGGAACCGGCCAGCTGAACCACCATGAATACCAGCATGATGAAGCTTCCTACCTTACCCAGTGCCACGTTGGCGAAATACTGCATTGCCATAAAGGCCACACAGGCCAGGCAGGCTATCAGGATCTCCTGTCCCGGATTGGCGGGGGAGAAACCAAGGAAAATGTGTGCCAGAAGGATCAGGATAGCTCCCATAAGAACGGCAGCGGGATAAGCCACGCTGGCTTTGCTGAGCCACCAGGAGAAGGCACTCTTTAACTGTCCCTTGTACTTGGTCAGAGGATACAGCAGGCAGAAGGCCAGGGCACCTACCCAAAGACCTACACACATCATGTAGGCGGTCATAGCGGAACCGTTATTATCTACGGTGGTCACCTGGGTTTCCTCGGCAACTACCGGTGCAGAGAACATATCCAGCGTAGCATCTGTAGCTGTATTGTCAGCCACCTCATCGGCACCGTCCTGGAGAGCGGTGGACAGCTCATTGGCGCCGTCCTTCAGCTCGTTCAGACCGTCTCCCAGTTCCTGGGAACCGTCGGCCAGCTTCTGTGAACCGTCCTGGATCTTATCGGCGCCTTCAGCAAGGGCTGTGGCACCGCTGTTTAACTTCGTATTGTTAGATACCAGAGTGTTGGTACCTTCCAGCAAGGACTGAGCACCCTCCGCCAGTTGCTGGCTGCCGGATACAGCAGAGGCCGTACCGGCCTGAAGTGTCTTGCTGCCTGTCAACAGGGTGGCAGCGCCGGTATCCAGAGCGTCCGTGCCCTCTGTCAGAGAGGCGGCACCGGCGGTAAGGGTCTTAGCACCGGAGGCCAGCTGCGCAGCACCGGCGGTAAGTTTGTAATCATTGGTGTACTCACCGTTAGCCAGCTTCTCGCCGGATACCTGATCGAAACCGGCCAGCAAAGCGGTCATGCCGTTTGCGGCATCGGAGAAGGAAGCGGTAGCGGTATTCAGCTGGGATATGCCTGTGCCTACCTGCTGTACACCTGCGTTAAGGCTTGTAGCACCGGCAACGCACTGGGCAAGATACTTGGAAAGTGTCTCCAGCGGTGCTGTATCAATGGAACCTGCAGCACCGGAGAGACCGGTCTTTATCTGATCAAAACCGGCAGAATACTGATCCAGACCGGTAGCAGCTTCCTTCTGCTTTCCGGCAATATAACTCAGTGTACCGGAGGCCGTTTTCAGGGCTGTAACAGTTGCTGTGGCATCTACGGAAGATTCTGTGGTTTCCAGATCCAGATCGGAACTGCTTACTGTATCAATAGTGTCTGTCGTACTGTAGCTTGCCTTGTTCAGTTCGCCTAAGGCACTGTTTAAGGCTGCTCTGGTTTCATCGGAAATATCGGAAGCCCCCAGAGCATTGTTGATAGCGGAAATAGCCTCCTGAGTAGCTGCCTTAGAGGACTCTGCCGCTTTGTTGTTGGCAGAGATCGTATCGTTTGCATTACTGATATCTTTGTTGACCGTGGTTACCACAGTGTCTATCTTTTCGTTGTTGGCCTTTGCTGTGGCGTTGACCTTTTCAGCGGCACTGTTAATGGTTCCTGCAGCCGAACCTAAGGCTGTCGCGGCGCTGTCGGCAGCTGTGGCTGCATTAGTACTGGCAGACGAGGCTGCAGAAACTACGGAGCCTGCGCCGGCTGCTGTATCGCTGGCTGTACCCAGAGTATTAACCAGTGTGGTAAGGGTAGCATTCAGCTCATCACCGGACATGGCACTTACCTTTGCCTGTATCTGCTCCAGACCGGCTTGCAGGCTGGCAGCTCCCTTTACCAGAGAAACGCTTTCGTCCGTTCCTGTATTTACGGCGACATCCAGCTGGTTGAGACCGTCATGGACAGCTCCGATCTGTGTCAGCCCGGCCAGCTGTTCAGCGCCTTCGTGGAGCTGACGAACACCGGCTACATAGGCCTGTAATCCTGTATTTAAGGTATCGGCACCGGAGGAAAGGGTCTTGGCACCGGCATACAGTGCAGAGGAGCCATCCACCAGCTGCTCTGTACCGTCTTTCAAGGAAGAGGTACCGGCTGTCAGCTGCTTGGCACCATCATCCAGGGCCGCAGCACCATCTGCCAGCTGGGATGTACCATCTGCCAGCTGAGCGGCACCATCATCCACCTGGGCCACACCATCGGTGTAATCCTTCAAACCGGTGGTCAGTGTCTCCGCACCGTTTCTGAAGGTCACGGTAGAATCTGCCAGCACCTGAAGGTTGTCACTGATGGTGGTGTTGCCTGCCACCAGTTCATCTGTACCATCCTCGATCTCCGTGGCACCGTCGGCAGCTTCCTGCATACCGTCTCCTGCGTCGGAAATAGAATCAAATACGTTTTCCGCATATGTACGAACGATCTCTTCGGAAAGGGTATCTTTTATCTTGGTTATAGCTGAAGTAGACAGCTTGGAGGCGATGTAGTTGGTTCCGGGGTTGGTCTGGTAATCCAGCACCATCTGCACCGGCTCATCATCCATCAATGTGGCGGCGTCTGCGGAGAAGCTCTCCGGTATGGTGATCACCATATAATAGGTACCGTCCTCGATACCTGCCTGGGCCTCCTGGGCATCTACGAAATGGAAATCCAGCTCGTCATTATCTTTGAGCCGTTCCACCAGATCGTCACCTACCTGTAAGGTTTTTTCGTTGTACTCCACTGCCTGATCGCTGTTGACCACAGCTACCGGCAGCTTGCTCAGCTCGCCATAAGGATCCCACATAGATGCCACAAACAGGCAGGCATATATGGAAGGAATCAGAATGATGGCTATCAGCACGATCACCATGATCGGGCTTTTGAGCAGGCTTTTCCATTCTTTTTTCAGCATAGAATCTTCCCCCTTATTTATTATTCCACAATAGATCGTTTAATAGAAATGCATGTCATTAAACAACATTGTGTTGATTTTCTTTGCATAATGCATTATACTAAATGGAAATAAAGAACACAAACGTCAATATAATAAAATCTGTGCATAAATCGACACCTAAGTTTTAAATGTCTAATTGATTTTAAAAAGTACAACTATACTGCAGGAGGAACCTATGGAACAGGAAAAAGTTGACCGGAGAGTACGAAAAACGCGGAAGCAGCTGCGGGACGGACTGGCTCGTCTGCTGGAGAAGAAAAGCATACGGGATATCCGGGTGAAGGAGCTGGTGGAGGAAGTGGACATCAACCGCTCCACCTTCTATCTGCATTACTCCGATATCTATGATATGCTGGAAAAGATCGAAGAGGAACTGTTTCTGGAAATTCAGCAGGCTATGAAGGAGCATCCCATTGCCGTGGATCCCAATTCCCATGAGTTTATCTATCAGCTGTTCCGGATCCTGGAGGAAAACAGACCCATCTGTAAGGCGCTGTGCGGACCAAACGGGGATATGGCCTTTGTGGTTCGTATGGAGGAGATGGTGGGAAGGGAAGCTGTGCAGGCAGTGGAACCCCTCTTTAAAAATGCGGCGGAAAATGAGCTGCAATACATCTACGCTTACTGCATGAACGGCTGTGTGGGCCTGATCAAGATATGGCTGCTCTGCGGCGGCAAGGAAACGCCGGCGGAGATGGCAGAGATCACCATGCATATGGTAAAGAATACCCTGAATGAGTATTATGCGGAAAAGAAGGCCAGAGCCACTTCATAAAAAGTTTACAAAAATAACAGGATTCTCCTATGGTAATTTTTCCTGTATCCGTTACAATTGATATAACTAAGGTTTAACAAGAAGGGTATGATATATGGGAAAAGTAATTGGCATAGACCTGGGAACGACAAATAGCTGCGTGGCGGTTATGGAAGGGGGAAAACCGGTGGTGATCCCCAGCGCAGAGGGAGGCAGAACCACCCCATCCGTGGTGGCTTTCACCAAAAGCGGTGATCGTCTGGTAGGGGACAGCGCCCGGAGACAGATCACGGTAAATCCTCAGCGAACCGTGGCTTCCATAAAGAGACATATGGGCAGCGATTATCGTGTGATGCTGGATGGCAGACGATATCTGCCCCAGGAAATATCCGCCTTCATCTTAATGAAGTTAAAACAGGATGCCGAAAGCTTCCTGGGTGAGCCGGTGACAGAGGCCGTGATAACGGTACCGGCTTATTTTAATGATGCCCAGCGCCAGGCTACCAAGGACGCCGGTCGTATTGCCGGGCTGAAGGTGCAGCGTATCATCAATGAGCCTACGGCGGCAGCACTGGCCTACGGTCTGGATCACGGCAGCCCCCAGAAGATCCTGGTATACGATCTGGGAGGCGGCACCTTTGACGTGTCCATTATTGAGATCGGGGACGGCCTCATCGAGGTACTCTCCACTGCCGGTGACAACCATCTGGGTGGCGACGACTTTGACCAGCGCATCGTAGACTGGATCGTGAAGGAATTTAAGCGGACGACCCGCTATGATCTGTATAAGGATACAACAGCACTGCAGCGTGTGCGGGAGGAAGCGGAAAATGTGAAAAAGACCCTGTCCTCCGCCTCTGTAGCCAACATCAATATCCCCTTTATCGCCATGGATAAGGGAACACCCCTGCATCTGGATATGGAGCTCAGCCGCAATACCTTTAATGAGCTGATCCGGGATCTGGTGGATCGCACCGCCGCCCCTGTGCAGCAGGCACTTCAGGACGCCGGTCTCCAGGCCGGAGATCTGGGCATGGTATTGCTGGTAGGTGGTTCTACCAGAATCCCCGCCGTACAGGAAAAGGTACGGTTTATGCTGAAAAAGGAGCCCTCCCGGGGACTGAATCCCGACGAGTGCGTGGCTCTGGGGGCCTGTATTCAGGGTGGAAAGCTGGGAGGCAATCTTCCCTCCTCCAGCGCAGCCAACGATATTATCCTTATGGATGTTACGCCCCTGTCTCTGTCCATAGAGACGGTAGGAGGCATTGCTACCCGACTCATCGACCGCAACACCACTATTCCCGCCAGAAAGAGCCAGATCTTTACCACGGCAGCCAATTTCCAGACTTCTGTGGATATCAAGGTGCTCCAGGGAGAACGGCATTTTGCCCGGGACAATAAGCTCATCGGCAATTTCCGCCTGACAGGCATTAAGCGGGCCAGAGCCGGTGTGCCTCAGATCGAGGTAACCTTTGATATCGATGTAAACGGTATCGTAAAGGTATCGGCTACAGATCTGGGCACAGGCAAAGCCCAGGAGATCACCATCACCTCCAGCTCCAACATGTCTGAGGAAGAGATTCAGGAGGCTATCCGCAATGCGGCACGCTTCGCTTCCGAGGATCAGGCTGTAAAGGAGGCGGCAGATCTGGTGAACGAGGCAGAAAGCCTGTGTTACCGGGCGGAAACAGCTCTGAAGGAGAAGAAAAAGGAGCTGGACGGAGCCACAAAGAGCCAGATCAAAAAGGATATTGCCAGTCTGAGACGACTTACCCATGCGGCAAAGCCGGAACGGATGACCCCTCAGCTGAAAGAAGATATAAAATGGGCCCGGGAGGCATTGGAACGCTCTGCCTCGGGTATATTATAGGAAGGAAACTATATGAAGATTTGTTTGTTTGGAGCTGCCAGTCCCCAGATCGATCCCCTGTATATGGAAGCTGTGGAATCCCTGGGAGTACAGATGGCCAAAAGAGGCCATACCATGATCTATGGTGCCGGAGCTACCGGCCTCATGGGGGCAGCCGCCCGGGGTATGGAAAAGGAAAAGGGAGACATCATAGGCATTGCTCCCCGCTTTTTTGACAAGCCCGGCGTATTGTACAGACAACACGGTGAGCTGATCTTTACAGATACTATGCGGGAAAGAAAGGGCCTGATGGAAGAAAAGGCAGATGCTTTTCTGATGGTACCGGGAGGTATAGGCACCTTTGAAGAGTTTTTTGAGGTGCTGACCCTGAATCAGCTGGGCCAGATGAAGAAACCAATAGCCGTTTATAACATAAACGGCTATTTTGACACTTTATATATGCTGTTGAAACAGGTGGTATCCGCAGGCTTTGCGGAAAAGGAAATTCTGGAGCTTTTTACGGTTCATGAGGATCCCGAGATCCTTCTCAAGGAGCTGGAGCAAAAGGCTATCTGAGGCAGATCGCTACCAGCAGCGGAATGGTGATCAGTGACAGCATGGTGCTGATGAATACCGTCCGGGCGGCCAGGGCCTCGTCGCTGTCGTAGTTGGTAGCGAAAAGGACGCAGTTGCTGGCACAGGGCATGATGGTAAGGATAAAGGAAACTCCCAGCAGTACGGGATCCTTGATCACCAGAGCAAAGAGGGGATAAACCAGTACCGGGAAAAGCAGGTGGCGCACAGCCAGGAAGGGATATACGTGAAAGTCCGTAAATACAGTACGTATATCGATCAGGGCCAGAGCGGAACCGGTAAGCATCATAGCCATAGGTGAGGTGATGGCACCTACAGAGGAGACCACACCGGTAACCATGGAGGGCAGCTGTATGCCGGACAGATAGATCACGATGGTCAGGCAGGACAGGATACTTCCCGGAGACAGGACGCTTTTCAGATTGATCTTCTCCTTTTTCTCCTTTCCTATGGAAAGCACCAGAGGGCCATAGCTGAAGGAGCAGAAGGTAAAGGCGATATTAAAGATGGCGGTGTATACCACACCCACACTGCCGTAGATAGCACTGATCAGGGGAATTCCCATAAAGCCGGTATTCTCAAACACCGACATAAAGATGTACAGGCCACGCTGCTTTTCGGGAAGGCGCAGGATCTTGCACATCAGCCATCCGATAAAGGGCATAACGATGTAATACCCAAAGGAAACGGCAAAGGTCAAAGCGATCAGTCCCAGATTGCGGTCTCCCGTATCCCCCAGTACAGAGGACAGGATCATGCAGGGGGTGGTGACGTAGAGACAAAGCTTGGTCATCTTCTGATTGGTATGGCGGTCAAAGACGCCTCCTTTACAGAGAAAATAGCCAAGAAACAGCATGATAAACAGCTGCACCAGCTGTTTAATAATAACAGTAATATCCATGTGAACCTCCAGAACATATAATAAACCGGCCAGGCCGGTTTTTTCACGCAATACAACGCTATTATAGTGGGAGTATAGGGGAAAAGCAAGGATATCTTGGGATAAAAATACAAGTCCCCACATCACAGTCAAATGATGTGGGGATTTTTTTTGCTTACAATTCCTGTTTTACATAGCGGATCAGATCCTCTGCGAGGGGACTCAGGCCGTCCCGGGAACGCTTGATATAGCCGAAATTGACCTCGTCCTCGGTGTTCCGAATAGGAATATGACGGATCATGGGGTTGTCGGCTCCCCCCTCGATGCGCTCAGAACCCAGGTGGCACAGGCCGCCCCGGTACACCATTTCCAGAAGGGCCGTATCACTGTTGGTGGTAACGATATTTTCCAGCTTTCCAAAGCGATGAAGGGACTCGTTGAGATGCCCGATATGGTGTGTCAGAGAGAAATACTCCTCATTGTACTGGACGAAACGGAGATTTTTCAGTTCCGACTCTTCCACATAATCCACGCCATACAGAGGGTGAGTGGCTCCCACCATGAGATCCATTTTTACCGTTTTCAGAGGTACAAAGTCCAGACGCTTGTACTCCAGCGTCTGGTACAAGGCGGACATCTGATACTCGGATACATACACAAAGCCAAATTCTATGACATGCTTATGGAGAAATCCCATGATCTCCTCCATGCTGCCCTGTTTAATGGAAAACTGCAACCGTTTATCCATCTGCTGGGCATAAAAATCTGCACAGAGCTCGTCGATCTTTCCTCCCGGCATGGCAGCCACATTCAGGCGGCTGATCTGGGTCTCCTCGTTGATCCGGCTGATCATATCGGCATGCTTCAGCACCAGGGTGGCATAATCGTACACCTTTTTCCCTTCGTCCGTCATCCGGACACCCCGGGCTTCACGATTCAGGAGCTGCAGCTGCAGCTCGTCCTCCAGAGCCTTCACGGTCTTGCTAACGTGGGGCTGGGTGGTATACAGCATCTTGGCAGCATTCTGAAAACTGCCCATGTCCACGCTTACCACAAAATACTGCAACTGTTTCAATTCCATGTTATGTTCCTCCTGATGGATGATTTCCCTGTTATTTTATCACACATCCACCAAAAGTACAGTGTTTTATTCCTATTTGGCATAGCAAGACCATTTCATTTTGTTATGTCTTTTCTATTATTTCTATAGTTCCTTTAATACCGCCAGCAACAGCTCCCAGGTACGCTGCACGGAATCCACATAGAGGATCTCCCTGGTGGTGTGAATGTCCGCAATCTGGGGACCGAAGGACACACAGTCCAGTCCCGGCAGCTTTGCGGAAAAGATGCCACATTCCAGTCCGGCATGAATACCGCAGATCACCGGTTCCTTTCCGGTCTTTTCCCGGTACAGCCGGGCCATTACCTCCCGCACATGGGAATCCGGGCGATACTCCCAGCCGGGATATTCTCCGATGACCTCCACATCACCGTCAAAAAGCATAGCCAGGGAGCGGGCCTTTTCCTCCAGCCAGTGTTTCTCACTATCCGAGCTGGAACGGATCAGATACCGCAGGCAGATGGTGTCATCCTCCTGCTCAATAATGCCCATATTCAGAGAGGTTCTCACCATCCCCGGCATATCCGGTTCCATGCGCCGGACGCCGTCGGGCATATGCACCAGTGTCAGCATTACCGCTGCCGCCGTTGAAGGATGCAGCACCGCATAGCGGCCCACTTCTCCCTCCTGGAGGGTAATGGTCATCTCCGGTTCCGCCGTGGCATATTCGTGGAGGATCTCCCCCTGTACCTTGGCGAAGGCTGCCTTCAGCTTTCGCAAACTCTCCTCCTCTGCCACCACCGTGGCCTGGGCCATACGGCTGATAGCATTGTCCATTTCCCCTCCGGTAATACTGGCCAGAGCGAAATCCGTATCCTGGGACAGGGCAAAAAGAATCCGGCCCAGGAGCACGTTGGCGTTGGCATGGCCTTTATCGATCTCCGTACCGGAATGGCCCCCCTGGAGCCCCCCAAGAACGATCTGCAGCACCCGGCCTTCCTCCCGGACATATCTGGCCTCGTACTGTATATTCACCTGCTCGCCTCCGGCACAGCCGGTAAGGAAGATCCCCTCATCCTCGGAATCCGCATTTAACAGGATCCGGCCCTCCAGGTCGGAGCAGTCCAGAGCCGCCGCTCCCAGCATACCTACCTCCTCGTTTACGGTGAATACCACCTCCAGAGGGGGATGGGGAATATCCTGAGCATCCAGAAGTGCCAGACCATAGGCCACAGCGATACCATCGTCTCCTCCCAGAGAGGTCTGTTTGGCAGAGATCTCATTTCCCTGTACCTGAAGGCGCAGGCCCTCCTGCTCCATATCCAGGTCACAGTCCTCCTCCTTTACCGTCACCATATCCAGGTGGCCCTGAAGGATCACGGTGGGTCTGTTTTCATAGCCCGGTGCGGCGGGTTTTTTGATGATCACGTTGCCGCTTTCATCTGCCCGCACCCACAGGCCTCTTTCTTTGGCAAAGGCAACACAGTACTCTGTCAGCTGCTGTGTATGAAAGGAGCCGTGGGGAATACCGCAGATCTCCTCAAAAAAATGAAATACGCTTTTTGGCTGTAATTCCTCTAAAACGCCCATGTTCTTCTCCCTTTTCTCTCTTTTTTATATTTATTTCATTGACTTACACACCGTTCCCACGTAGGATAATAGCTGTCAGATTTGGCAGTTTCTTACCATCAGGAGGTGCTTTATGCAATTTTACATGTATTTACCCAACGCAGAGGCTCCCGATCAGTTTGTGGTCACCGACGATACCCACGCCCTGCTGCTTCGCACGGAAAATGCCGGTGCAGGCTACGCCCCTGTGATCACCAACCCCGCCGGGGATATGACTATGCTGAAGGTGCGCTATTCCTCTGTTTTCGGGGACAGCTTCGTTTTTACCGATGTCACCGGCAACCGGGGCACCTACCACACCAACGTCCACAAGGATGTAGTCACCATGCATATGATGACCGGAGGGTGGGATGTACAGTATTATAAGCCCGAAGGCACCGTAAAGATCAACAAGCTGAGAAAACGTGTGGCAGATGTTACTCTTCTGCCGGATTACGCCCTTTGCTTTTCCATTGATCTCAAGGATACCTCCGAGCTCTTATTTGTTGTGGGATCACTTCTGGCTGTCAGCTATTTTCTTCGCTGATTCCACCTGTTTTAACAATTTATTTCCCATCTGGCTGTCCCAGAGCTGGTCATATTCCAGCATATAGGTTTTATAACCATTGATCACCAGGGTGGGACCGTATTTCGTCAGCCTGGGC
>CAZUBP010000002.1:0-14824 GCA_964618605.1 uncultured Lachnospiraceae bacterium
ATCTGCGGTGATGTGGGTTACGGCAAGACGGAGATCGCCATCCGGGCGGCTTTCAAGGCGGTGCAGGAGAATCGGCAGGTAGTGTATCTGGTGCCCACCACCATTCTGGCCCAGCAGCATTACAATACCTTTGTGCAGAGAATGAAGGATTTTCCGGTGCGGGTGGATCTTTTGTGCCGTTTCCGGTCGGCAAAGGAGCAGAAGGACACCATAGAGGGCCTGAAAAAGGGACTGGTGGATATCGTTATCGGCACCCACCGGGTACTTTCCTCCGATGTGACCTTTAAAAATCTGGGTCTGCTGATCATCGATGAGGAGCAGCGCTTCGGCGTGACCCACAAGGAAAAGATCAAGCAGATGAAGCACAATGTGGATGTGCTGACCCTTACGGCCACCCCCATTCCCCGTACCCTCCATATGAGTCTGGTGGGTATTCGGGATATGAGTGTGCTGGAGGAGCCCCCCATGGATCGTGTGCCCATACAGACCTATGTTATGGAATATTCCCCGGAGACAGTGCGGGAAGCTATTATGCGGGAAATGGCCAGAAACGGCCAGGTGTATTATGTATACAACCGGGTGAAGGATATACAGGATGCGGCTTTGGCTATCCAGAAGCTGGTGCCGGACGCCAACGTGGCCTATGCCCATGGCCAGATGTCGGAGCGGCAGCTGGAAAAGATCATGTACGCCTTTATCAACGGGGAAGTGGACGTACTGGTATCCACCACCATTATCGAGACGGGGCTGGATATTTCCAATGTCAACACCATGATTATCCATGATTCCGACAATATGGGACTTTCCCAGCTGTACCAGCTGCGGGGACGGGTAGGCCGTTCCAATCGAACTGCCTATGCCTTCCTGATGTATCGAAGAAACAAGATGCTGAAGGAGGTGGCGGAAAAGCGTCTCCATGCCATCCGGGAATTTACGGATCTGGGCAGCGGCTTCAAGATCGCCATGCGGGATCTGGAGATCCGTGGAGCAGGCAACCTTCTGGGGGCAGAGCAGTCCGGCCATATGGAGGCGGTAGGCTATGACCTTTTCTGCAAGATGCTGAATACCGCCGTTCAGGAGGAAAAGGGAATCAAGGTGCAGGCCTCCTTTGAGACTACATTGGATATCGCCATGGATGCCTTTATTCCCGACACCTACATCCGGGATGAATTCCAGAAGCTGGATATTTATAAGCGCATTGCGGCTATTGAGGATGAGAAGGATTACGATGATATGCTGGAGGAGCTGCTGGATCGCTTCGGGGAACCCCCTAAGACAGTGCAGAATCTGCTGACGGTGGCCCTTTTGAAGGGTATGGCTCACAGGGTGTACCTGACGGAGATCAAGCAGACCGGAGGAGAGTTAAAGCTTACCATGTACGAGGAGGCCAAGGTAGAGCCTTTGCAGATTCCGGAGCTGATCAATCGCTACAAGGGACGGCTGGTATTTAAGCCGGAGGGTAAAAATCCTTACTTCCTGTATGACAGTACAGACCGGAATAAGCGGGCGGTGAAGTCCCTGCCAGAGAAGCTGAAGGAGCTTCTGGAGGATATGCAGATGCTTTTGCCGGAAAATAGTGGTTCCCACTCTGTGAAAAAAGATTGAAATCCCTGTGGATACTTGCCCTTTTAAGGGAAAAGGCATATAATGCAATGGAATCCGACGGCACAGCCGTTTACAGATTGAGGAGGAAGAAATGAAGAAGAAACACAGTATGGCCCTCTGCGGTCTCCTGGTGGCAGCCCTTTGCCTGGGAGGATGCGGTAAAGTAGATGGCACACAGACAGTTTTAACAGTAAATGACGACACCATCAGCCTCGGCACAGCACTGTTTGATCTCAGATATCAGCAGGCCGAGCTGTATAGCTATTATGAGCAGATGTACGCCATGTATGGCGTGAGCATGGATGATTACTGGAACACGGAGACAACGGTATCCTCCAGTGATACTTCCGAGACCAGCGAAACTTCAGAGACCAGCGAAGCCTCAGAGACCAGCGAAGCTTCTGAGACAAGTGAGACCTCAGAGACTAGCGAAGCCTCAGAGACAAGTGAGACCTCTGAAGCCAGTGAAGCAACAGAGACCATTACTCAGGGCGAAAGCTTTAAGAACAGCATTATGGACACCCTTACAGAGATGGTGCTCCTGTCCCAGCATGCAGAGGAGTATGGCGTATCCATCAGCGATGATGATGAGACCGCTATTCAGGAAGCCGCTCAGGCCTTTATTGATGACAACGATGCCACGATCCTGGAGAAAAACGGTATCAGTGTGGACAGCGTAGCAGAATATATGCGTCTGTACACCATTTACACCCGTATGCAGGATCCCATGATCGCTGACGTAGATACAGAGGTTACCGACGAGGAAGCCAAGAAATCCACCGTCACCTATGTTCGTGTGAAGGAATCCACCAGCACAGATGATGACAGCTCCGAGACAGAGGAAACAGAGACACCTACCTACGCTTCCATGGAAGAGGAGGCCCAGGCCGTGCTGGATCGTCTGAAACAGGAAGATGACATTGCCAATGCAGATATAGAGACTATTGCCTCTGAGGTTGGCGATGATACCTTTACCGTACAGGTAAGCTACGATGCCGATGATCTGGTATACGATGCCAATATGAAGGCAGCAGCCAATACCCTGTCCGACGGCGAGCTTTATGACGGCGTTATCGAGGGCGAGGACGGCTACTATTATCTGGTGCGTATGGACAGCGTTCTTGACCGGGATAAAACGGATGAGAACAAGACCTCTATTCTGGAGGACAGACAGAGCGACGCTTACGATGCCCTGGTAGCACAGTGGAAATCCGAGGCTGAGATCACCATTAACACAGCCCTGTGGAAAAAGGTAAAGGTAGTGGACGAAGAGCAGTACAGAGTAAAGAGCGATACCTCTGAGACTTCTGAGACCTCCGATGCTTCTGAGACAGAAAGCTCCGCAGCAGAGGAATCTGAGGCAACCTCATCTGTAGCTTCCGAGACAACGGAAAGCTCTGCAGCAGAGGAAAGCACAGCTGAATAAGATACATAAAAGGTTTGAGAGATCGTAGTCTTTCAAACCTTTTTTGCATTCTGATTCCCCTGAGAAAAAATTTGTGCTAAAATGTCCTTGCCGAGAGGAGAGGCTTTTCGGCAGTTGGGAGACATCATGCGAATTGAATCAAGAATAGTAAAGAAATATTTGTTTCGGGAACGGCAGACTATGCCGGGACAGTGCGGCTACACCATTCTGGTGATGGAAGCCTCCCAGTCCCGGGAGACAATGCTGTTTTACATAAAGGCGGACAATCGGGAGGATATGCTGTTCCTCAAGGCTTTGGAGGGCTGCACTCTGGACGATACGGATCGCCATTTAAAGGAGATCGAGAATCTGGGGGATGGCGCCGTAAAGAAATACGAGGAAACCTACGGCGTAGCCACAGCTGCTGTGGCAGAGCCGGTGCCTGCTCCCGTTAAGACCGGGGAGACAACGGCCCAGCCCACCCCTGCCCCCTTAAAGCCCATGCCCAGGAAGCGAAAGCTTTCCGCAGAGGAGGAAGAGAAGGAAAAAGCCAGAAGCCTGGCTATGACCCAGAAGAATTCCCTCATTGATTATCGCTACAATCGAAAAGGGGATCTGGTAAAAACCATGGCGGAGGGTTCCGAAAGCGCTCTGGTATCAGACCTGTTTTCCGTGATCGCCCTGATCAACCGCAGAATGGCGGATGATATCCGGCCCATCCTGCTGTCCATGCTGCCCTATTACCACAATAACGATTTCGATATGGAATACGAGCTCACCAAGGACAAGGAGACCACCATCCGGTATGTGGTGAACGAGACCGGACTGATCACGGCCTGCACCGTAAACGGCGGCAAATATCCCCTGTGCCTGACGATCCTGATGCTGTTTCGCCAGCTGGCAGAGACAGCAGAGGACGGTATGGACGCTTTCCATGAGCGGATCATGGATCGGATGAACAGGGATATGGAAAGAGAAAAAAGCTTTAGTTGACAGTAAAGTACGGCAGATAAAGGAGACAAAATGAAAACGGTAGTGGAAAATCCCCGGAAAATGACCCATGAGCAATCCTATGAAAGGGAGAATCTCCAGCGCCTGCGGCGCTACGAGGAGGTACGGGATGCCGTATGTGCAAGCTCCACGGCAGAGGGTATGCGCCAGATGGGCTTTTCCGACAAAGAGTGCTTCCGGCAGTTCAAGGCGGCTTTTTATCTGGCTTGTCTGGCTCACCGGGATCAGGTGGATAAGGGGGGAATGCCCTATATCTGCCACCCCGTCACCGTTGCTCTCCTGGTGAGAGATCACCATCCCATGTCCAAAAAGAGGGATCGGGCCATGGTGATAGCCCTGCTGCACGATGTGCTGGAGGATACCTTGCTGACAGAGGATGCCTTAAAAAGCTTTGGCTTTGAGAATAAAATAATTCGCAGCGTCAAACTGTTGACGCACGGGGCCTCTGACAGCTATGATACATATATAGACAAATTAACCGTTTCCCGTATGGCCATGAAGATCAAGTGTGCGGATATGACGGACAATGAGAATCTGGACCGTGTGAAATGTCCGGCCACCCGGGATATCAAGAGAAGTGCGTTTTACCACAGTCATCGCCTTCTCATAGAAAACAAAATACGACAGAAGAAGCAGCGTAAAGAGAAGTCAGTGCCGGGCACGATCTGACCCCGTGTAAGGTGAGCACATGGAAAAACTATATGAACTGCACTACAAGGATAAGGTATATACCTATCACATTATCCGTTCCGACAGAAGATCCATTCTGATGGAGATCCGGAACGGCAGTATCCTCGTGCGCTCACCAAGGACTTTAGGGGAGGATAAGATCCGGGAATTTGTCAGTGCCCACGGCAGCTGGATCGAGAAAACCCTGGAAAAACAGCAGGAGACATCCCTGCATATCCCTGTCAGCGAGGAAGATGCGGCAAAGCTGCGAAAGCAGGCGGGGGAAGTGCTTCGGGCCAGGGCTGCTTACTATGGGGACATCATGGGGGTGTCCTACAATCATATTTTTATTAAAGACCAGAAAACCCGATGGGGCAGCTGCAGTGCCAGGGGAAACCTGAATTTCAACTGGAAGCTGATCCTGGTAGGGGAGGAGGAGCTGGATTATGTGGTGGTCCATGAGCTGGCCCATCTGAAGCAGATGAACCATTCCCCGGAGTTCTGGCGGGAGGTAGAGAAGATCCTTCCGGATTATAAGGAAAGGCGCAGACGGCTGAGACAGTTTCAGCCCTGATATAGTATGGGAAAAGAAGTAAAAACAAATGCCATGCGGATGCTGGACAGAGCAAAGATCCCTTACGAGATCATCCAGTATGAGTGTGATGAATTTATTGACGGCCTGCATACGGCCGAAAAGACAGGCGCTCCTGTGGAGCAGTCCTTTAAAACCCTGGTGATGCAGGGAAAAAGTGGACAGTATTATGTATTTGTCCTTCCTATTGCCGATGAGGTGCAGTTAAAGACCGCAGCCCGGATCGTAGGGGAAAAATCCGTGGAAATGATCCCGGTAAAGGACATTACGAAGATCACCGGCTATGTCCGGGGCGGCTGTACGCCGGTGGGCATGAAAAAGCAGTTCCCCACGGTGATCCATGAGACAGCTAGGAATTTTGACCG
Source organism: uncultured Lachnospiraceae bacterium (assembly GCA_964618605.1). Classification (GTDB taxonomy): domain Bacteria; phylum Bacillota; class Clostridia; order Lachnospirales; family Lachnospiraceae; genus UBA11957. Next base: position 5,648 of record CAZUBP010000002.1, read on the forward strand.
CATCTATATCAGCGGGGGCCGTATCGGTACCACCCTGGTGGTAGATCCCCTGAGCCTGGCAAAGCTGGTACGGGCAGAATTTGCGGATATTACTCACTAGAACAAATATATACAAAAAGCATAAAAATTACGCTTTACAAATGCGGTTAAGTATGCTTTAATAGACACATAGGAAGCGGGCGAGGTGATAAGCCCGCTGTCCATACATTTTCACATTTTCTATTTGCAGCCGTTCGGCTGTATATTCCCAATTTTTTTTACAATTGCATAGGGAGGTAATGGGTATGAGTATGCCTGTATGTTGTGCGCTCCTTTTGACTGCTCTGGCCGCCGGCTATGATTTTCGCAGCCGTCGTATTCCCAACGGCCTTATTCTGGCCGGCTGGCTGCTGGGCATAGGTCTGTGGCTGGGCTATCGAGGCCTTCGGGGTCTTGGGGTGTGGCTATGGGGAGCACTGTTAGTAGGGGCGGCCGGTCTGGTGGTCTGGTATCTGGGTGGTATCGGTGCCGGAGACGTAAAGCTTCTTTCCGCTATGGGAGGGATCCTTAGCTGGAAAAGGGGACTTTGGGTATTTTTTGCAGCGGCCTGTGTGGCGGCGCTATGGGGAAGTATAGGGATCCTCCGTCGGGAGGGACTCACCGGCCTGGGGCGCAGGCTGCGGGAAAGCCTTCAGCATCTGCTGAAGGGGGACAGCAGGGAAGTGATCCTGGGAGGAACAAAGCTCTCCTTTGGCATTATGTTGTTTCTGGGGATGGTCCTTCGGGCCGGGCTGGAATGGTGGTGGCTGCATTGAATACACTGGCGGTATGTGATACAGAAAAGGATTTCGGGGAGCAGCTGGCAGATTACGCAGCAGGGAAAGCCGGCTATCCCTTTGAACTACAGCTTTTTTCTTCCCTGGAACAGCTGAAAGATTATCTGGGCAGCCATATGCCGGAGGCGGTGCTGCTGGGAGAAGAGCTGTACAGTCAGAGAGACTGGGAGGATTTTTCTAACCCTCTGTTCCTTTTGGGAAATGGTATCGGGGAAGAGGCAGGGGCCACCCGGATCTTTCGGTATCAGGAGGCGGAGCATATTCTCCAGGAGCTGCTGACCCTCTATTGCCGGCAGGTTCCCCAGGTCGCCACCGGGGCTTCCAAGAGCAGCTTTCGCATATATGCTGTGGCGGATGCCGGGGAAAGCTGGCGGTCGGCGGCCCTTGCCTTTGAGCTGGCCGCCTGGCTGGGAGAAAGGGAGAAGGTACTGTGGCTGGATCTTCGCACCTGGTCGGTTACGGAGACTTTCACCCATCAACCCCCCAGGGGGGATCTGGGAGAGCTTTTGTATTACCTGTGTCGGCGAAGGGGGGATCTGATCCCCCGGCTGTTGTCGGAGGTGACCACCTGTCGAGGGGTGGATATGCTTCCGGGAGCAAATGTGCCGGAGGATCTGTTGACGGTGCAGGCGGGAGACTGGAAATATTTCTTTGAACAGGTAAAAACAGGGAGCCGCTATACGGCGGTGGTGGCGGTAACCGGAAACGGGATCCAGCCCCTGGGAGATTTCCTGGAGCTGTGTGATGCTGTCTGGCTGGTATGGGAACAGGAACAGGCCCCCTGTGAGAAACGCATGGAACAGTATATAGGGGCGAGACTGGGAAACCGCCTTTGCCGCAGAATGCGTTGTATACAGCTGCCCCCGGGACTCTCCGGAGAGGCAGCCGAACAGGCGGCGCTGCGGCAGCTGGTGATAAAGGCCCAGCAGGAGGAGACAGCATGACAGAACAGAGTATGGAGCTGCGAAGGGAGCTGCAGAGCCGTTTGGCAGGAAGTATGAAGGACAGCGACGAGGAGATCCTGGAGGAGATCGACAGCCTGTTGCTGGAGAAAAAGGAGATCTCCCTGCAGGAGCGTCTGGCGCTTCAGGGGGAACTCTATGCCGCTGTGCGAAAGCTGGATGTGCTTCAGGAGCTTTTGGAGGATCCGGAGGTAACGGAGATCATGGTAAACGGCCATCGCCTTATTTACATTGAAAAGCAGGGGCAGCTTATGCGGTGGGAGAAAAGCTTTTTCTCCCAGGAGCGCCTGGAGGATGTGATACAGCAGATCGTTTCCGGCTGCAACCGGGTCATCAATGCGGGTATGCCTCTGGCAGATGCCCGTTTGCCTGACGGTACCCGGATCCATGCGGTGCTGCCTCCGGTGGCGGTGGATGGCCCTATACTGACTATACGCCGCTTTCCGGAGCGGGCACTTACCATGGAGGAGCTGATTGCCAGGGACACCCTCAGTGAGGAGGCAGCCGTGTTTTTGCAGGGGCTGGTGAGGACAGGGTATTCCCTGATGATAGGGGGAGGAACCTCCGCAGGGAAAACCACCTTTCTGAATGCCCTGTCTGCCGCCATCCCTTTGACGGAACGGTTGATCACCATAGAGGATACGGCAGAGCTTCGGATCCCCGGGGAGCGCAATCTGGTACGGCTGGAGGCCAAAAGTGCCAATCTCCAGGAAAATCACCCCATCACTATCCGGGATCTGATCCGGGCGGCACTGCGGATGCGGCCGGACCGGATCATTGTAGGGGAGGTTCGGGGAGAGGAGACGATAGACTTGCTGCAGGCGCTGAATACGGGCCATGACGGCTCCCTGTCCACCGCCCATGCCAACAATCCTCAGGATATGGTGCTTCGTCTGGAAACCATGGCCCTTATGGGCATGGACATGCCTCTGGAGGCTATTCGCCGACAGATCGCCTCGGGGATCGATATCTTTGTCCAGCTGGGGCGGGATCGCCAAAAACAGCGAAAGCTTCTGGCTATTGTGGAGGTGGAAGGCTTTAAGGAGGGAAGGGTGTGTCTGCATACCCTGTACCAACGGGACTGGCGGGACGGCAAGCTGAAAAAGACCGGCGAACTGCTCCATGGAGAGAAATGGGAAAGGGAAGGAAAAACAAGTGAAAACCAGATATGACACCTATCGCCTGAGCCTTAAAGAGCTGTTGAGCTACAGCCTGGCGGGACTTCTGGCCTACAGTCTGGGCAGCCTTTTGCTGTACGATTCCCTTTGGCCCCTGTTGCTGTTCCCTCCGGTGTTGGCGGTGTACTTAAAGCTGGTGGGAAAGTATTGTGCCGGACGGCGGAGGCGAAAGCTTCTGGAGCTGTTCCTTCCGGCAGCGGAGGCCTTTGTGGTGGCGCTGCGGGCAGGCTATTCTGCGGAAACTGCCCTGAGGGAAAGTCGAAAGGATATACAGCGTCTGGCAGGAAAGGAGCAGGATATGGTAAAGGAGCTTCTGTATATGGAAAACCAGATGGGTGTCAGCGTCCCCTTGGAACAGCTTTTTCTGGATCTGGCCAGGCGAAGCGGTCTGGAGGATGTGGAGGATTTTGCCCAGGTATTTGCTGCAGGAAAGCGAACCGGAGGCGATCTGGACGGGATTTTGTCCCGGACCATAGGACATATGAAGCAGAAGCAGGAGACCCGGCGGGATATTGAGGCCGAGGTGGCCTCCCGGCAAATGGAACAGCGGATCATGAGCCTGGTGCCCTGGGGGATCCTGTTGTACCTGCGCCTGACCTCGCCCACCTATATGGCTGTGCTCTATGAGGGGCTTATAGGGCGGGTGGTTATGACGGTATGTCTGGGGATCTATCTGGTGTCCTGGTTCTGGGGAAAGAAGATCACAGATATACAGGTCTGAGGTAAGACAAGAATGAAAAAGGATAGGAGAAAAAATCTCAAAAAGAAGAGAAAAGGGATGGATCTAAAACTGTACGCAGGACTGTTGCTGGTGAGTGCGCTGCTTTTGTACGGTGGCGTGACTCTGGGAGTGCGCTGGTATGAAAAACAGCCGGTTACAAGGCTGAGCCGACCGGAAACGGGGCAGGAGGCAGCGGAAGAGACGCTGCAGGCAGACAACGGCCGGGAACAGGTGGATATAGAGATCAGTGTGTCTCCCCGGGAACTGACGGAGGAGGAACTGGAGGCCCTGTTTCAGGCGGCAGAAAAGGAGCTGGCGGAAGGACTGAAGGGGGATAACAGCAGTCTGGAACAGGTGACAAAGCCCCTGTATATGCCCACCACCGCCCAGGATGGCCAGGTGCTGGTGAGCTGGAGCAGCGACCAGCCGGAATATGTTGCCTACGATGGCACTCTGGGAGAAGAAATTCCCGCAGAAGGGGTAAGGGTACAGCTGGAGGCGGCCCTTCAATGTCAGGAGCAGATCTGGTGGTACCGAACAGAGGTGACGGTAGAGCCCCAGCAACAGGAAGGCTTGGTAGCAGAGGTGCAGGCTGCACTGGAGGAGGCCAACCGGGACAAAACATCGGCCTACTACACCCTGCCGGGACTGTTGGGAGAGGAGACCCTGCTGTGGCATCGCTCCGTAAACAATCCGGGAGCGCTGCTGGCGGGACTGGTGCTGTTAATGGGCATATTGCTGCCTCTTCGCCGTAAGGAGGAGGAAAAGAAGGCCCGGGAAGCCTATCGCCGTCGCCTTTTGCAGGCCTACCCCCGTATGGTGAGCCAGGTTACTCTGTACCTGGGAGCAGGGATGAGCCTTCGTCAGGCCTTTACCTGCATGGGACAGACAAAAGAGAAAAAATCTCCCGATGTACTGGAAAAGGAGTGCGCCCTGCTGGTAAGGGAGCTGGCGCAGGGTATCCCGGAGACGGAAGCCATCCAGCGGCTGGGAGAGCGAAGCGGGCTGTGGGAATACAGATCCTTTTGCGGCCTGCTGATCCAGAACAGAGCAAAGGGAAACACCGATCTGCTTCCCATGCTCCAGAGAGAAGCGGAAAAGGCGTTTGCCGAGCGACAGAGGCGGGCCAGAATTATGGGAAATGAGGCAGGCACAAAGCTGTTGATGCCAATGATGCTGATGCTGCTGGTAGTGCTTATCGTGGTGCTGTACCCGGCAATGGTGTCTTTTTACGCATAAAAAAGGAAAAAGAAAGGAGGGATCTACAATGCAGATGAAAAAACAGGCCCCACGCCTTCGGCGATTCTGGAAGGATGAATCCGGTGTAGGTGTAGTGGAGATTATTCTGATTTTGGTGGTGTTGATCAGCCTGGTGCTCCTTTTTAAGGAACAGATTACCAGTCTGGTAAAATCCACACTGTCCAAGATCAAGACGCAGGGAGGATCCGTATAAAGTATCATGAAGAAGAAAGGCAGTATTACCGTATATCTGGTACTGTTCCTCTCCGTGGTGTTGCTCCTTTTTGGTGCCGTATGCCTGTCTGTACGGTACCGGGGAGCAAAGACCATGGTAAAAACCGGTGCCAGACAAAGTGTTTATGATCTGTTTTCCCGCTATGAGGCTACCCTGTTTCAGGAGTATGATCTGCTGTTTATAGATGCGGGCTTTCAAAGTGCCACCTTTCGTCCTGAGCTGATGCTCACCTGTGTGCAGAAGAATGCAGGGATCCTGTGGGGAGAAAACTCCCAGGCTACGAATCTCTGGGGATTGTCTGATACCCAGGCGGCTTTTTGCAGCTACACCCTGGCCACGGATCAGGGAGGAGAAGGATTTTTTACCCAGGCAGTGGCTTCGGCCAAAACCGGACTGGTGGGGGACGGACTGACCCTGTTAAAGGAACAGCTGCAGACGGGGAAAAAGCAGGAAACTGCGGGACAGAACAAGTGTGATGTAGAGGCGGCCTGCGATACCTACGAGACGGCGGTGGAAAAGGCCCAGGAAGGGGAATATGAGGAGGACGCCAAGGCAAAGACGGAGACTACAGGGGCAAAGCTGAAGGCCAATCCCATAGAAACGGTGAAAAAACTGAAGAAAAAAGGGATTCTGGGGCTGGTAGTGCCGGAGGATCGGGAGATCTCCACCAAAAAGGTGCAGAAAAACACCCTGGTGTCCGGTCGAAGCCTGGAAAAGGGGATCGGTGTGGCAACCCTGGCTGCTTCCGGCAGCACAACGGATGATTTGCTTTACGGCCGCTATCTCCGGCAGCATTTATCCTCCTTTACCTCTCCCTCGGAGGGCAGCGCACTGGCCTGGCAGCTGGAATATGTGATCGCCGGGAAAAACAGCGACAAGGCCAATCTGAAAAAGACGGTGGAGGAGCTTCTGCTTATGCGGGAGGGGGCTAATTTCCTCTATCTGAAAAAGGATGCCGCAAAGATGGCCCAGGTGCGAACTACGGCGGCAGCCATTGCCGCAGCACTGGCGGTGCCGGTGGGGGAGGAGCTGATCGCCAATGTGCTCTGCGTCTGCTGGGCCTACGGAGAAAGCATCGTGGATGTACGAACTCTTCTGGCAGGGGGAAAGGTGCCCCTGGTGAAGGATAAGGCTTCCTGGCAGCTGTCTCTGGAAGAGCTGGCGTCCCTGGGAACAAAGAATAAAACCACGAAAACAGGTCAGAAAGAGGGCCTTACCTACCAGGAGTATCTGGAGATCCTGGTGGATCTCACCGGGACATCAACCAGCCGGAAGCGGGGCATGGATATGGTGGAACTGGGGATGCAGGGCAGGGAGGGCTGTGAGAACTTTTATCTGGATCATTGCATACAGTCCGTGGAGATAGAGCTTCGGGCCACGGTGAAGGGTCTGGGAGAAATCAGTGCAAAGGAGTACAGGAGCTATGAAAACTGAAACACACAGGGCGGTGTTCTGGCAGCGAAATAAAAAAGAAAGGACCATATTCTCATCAAGTTATCAAAAACAAACACTCTCTCTTCAGGCAAGACAAATCTCGTTTTTCCCCAAAAAACAAAATTCTCTCATATGCGCTGTCAGAACGCTGCCCTGTGTGTTTCAGAAAGGAAGTCTGACCCTGGAAGCGGCTATGATACTGCCGGTATTTCTGCTGGCTATGCTGGCCCTCTTTGGGTACCTGCTTGCCTATGATAAACAGCTGACCATGACAGAAGAGCTTTTGAGCACGGCAGAAAAAGCAGCTCTCTACGGCACCCTCAGTGAGACGGGAACCGGGGAGGGAACCTATACAAAGGTATACGGGTTTACCTCCGGAGTGAACTTTTCCGGTCTGGGGAAGCTGTGGCTTACAGCCCAGGTAAAGGTGCGCCCCTGGACAGGGTACGATGGTGATCTGGGGGACAGTGATCTGGGTGAGGCCGGGGAGCTGGTATATGTCAGCGATAACCGATCGGTGTACCATACCCGGGCAGACTGCAGCTATCTGGATATCTACCTCACCTCCCTGCCTCTGTCCCAGGTGGGGACGCAGAGAAATGATGATGGTAAAAAATACACGGCCTGTGACAAATGCTGTGGCGGCAGCGTCAGCGGAACCGTCTATATCAGCGGCCAGGGGGAGCATTACCATGCGACCTTAAGCTGCAGCGGCCTTTCCCGCAGCCCGGAGGCAGTGCTGCGCACCTCTGTGTCCGGACTGTCTCTGTGTACCCGGTGTGAAAGGAGAGACAGCCGGTGATGCAGGTATGCCTGGCGCTTTTTCTGGGGGTGCAGGCGGTGCTGGATGGCAAAGGGGGATACGTGTATATGCCGCTTTTGGCACTGCAGTCTCTTGTAGGACTTCTTTTGGGGGGATTGGAGGGAACCACGGGGATCCTCCTTTGGAGCCGGTTTGTTCCCGGGCTTTTGCTTTTGCTGGCGGCCTTTCCCGGGGAAAGGAGGATCGGCCGGGGAGACGGCTGGCTGTTTTTGTCTCTGGGCATCTATTTATCGGTACTGCAGCAGCTTTGGCTGCTGTTTTTGGCTACGCTGTTGGCAGGCTTGTGGACAATTCCCTCTCTTTTTGCTTCCTCTGGGGAAAAGAAAAGGGAGGTGGCTTTTGTGCCCTTTGTGCTGGCGGCATATCTGGGAGGATGGTATTATGGCTGGTTTTAAACAAAAGGGAAGTCTGACGGTGGAGGCTGTGTTTGTGGTACCGGTATGTCTCATGGTCTGCTTTTTGCTGCTCCAGGTGCTGCTGTATATGCATCATATCTGCTGGTACCGGGCGGCGGCCTGGGAGTGTGTGCTGACAGAGCTGGAAATGGGGGATACAGAAACAGCAGAGGAACACTGGCAGACCTTGAAGGAACAACAGCCTTTGCCTGTGGGCTCCCTGGGGAAAACCATCCGCAGCAGCGATAACAGCTGCAGCATGGAGATAACGGGGGTGCTGGGAGCATTACCTCAGCCGCTGCAGTTGAAGTTCACGGTCAGCGCAAAGCGCACAGAGGTGGATCCTGTGACGTTCCTTCGCCGGGTAAAGACGGTGAAAGCTGTTGGGAAGGGATAGGTGACGGAAAATGAAGGTGAGCTATCAAAGAGATATGTACCGGGTACAGCTATGCTGTGCCTATGAGAAAGGGGAGGATGAGCTGGGATATCCCCTGCAGATGTGCCTTCGCAATTCCATTGCAGGGCTGCCGGACTGCCATCGCCAGATCACCGACGGCAGACTGCAGGTGTGCTGGGATGTCACCTCCCGCATTGCCCTTTCCCAGATCGTGGGGGAGGGAACCTTGGATATGGCTCTTTTGTATCGGGTGCTTCGCTCCCTGAAACAGCTGATGGAGACCATGGGGCGGTACCTTATCCCCTGTGAATATCTGTATCTGTATCCTGCGTGTATTTTTCTCGCAGCAGAAGGAGAGGCAGTGTTCTTTATCTGTGATTTTGAGAACAGAGACAGCTTTCATGCCTCTTTTCTGTCCCTGGGGGAATTTGTGCTGGAACATATGGATCACAGGGCTCCCCGGGCTATGCGACTGGGCTATGGTCTGTATCGACTGGCGGTGGAGGACACCTTCGACCGGCAGGCCTTTGGCCGTCTGCTCCAGGAGGAAGAGGAGGCGTCTGTAGCCGGGTACGGGGAATACGATGGAGAAGAAAAAACATCCCTGGTTGCTCCTGCAAATAACGACAACGAAATATATGAGAAAAAATCACAGGTAAAAGATCTGAGAGACAGTGAGGAGGCCAGGCTTCGCCGGGATGCCCTGGAAGCCTTTTTCGCCGAGGAGGATGAGGAGGAGCAGAAAACGACCTTCCCGGTAAAAACCAGTGTGGCCTGCGGCCTGGGGATCCTGCTGTTGATCTTGGGTATGGAGGTGGCGGTATATATCCGCAACGGTTACCATATATCCCCGGTATGGCTGCTGGCAGGGGCGGGTCTGCTGGTGCTCTGCGTACTGCTGCTGGTGGGGATAGAGGTCGTTAGCCGTCAAAAGCCTTTACGGGGAAAAAAGAAGGAAGCGGAGGCACCCGAAAGGCC
>CAZUBP010000002.1:14924-19765 GCA_964618605.1 uncultured Lachnospiraceae bacterium
AGCGTGGATATTTGTCTGAAAAAGCCGGCAGTGAGCCGGCTTCATGCCCGGCTGTATCGCCGGGAGAATGGTTATTATATAGAAGATCTGAATTCCCGCAATGGAACCCAGGTGGAGGGGACGCTTCTGGAAAGCGGCCAGTGTCGGAGCCTTCAGGAGGGGGATCATATTATTTTTGCAGATTATCGCTGTACCTTTGCCCTGAAATATCCCGGAGACGCAGATGTATAAAAACAGGACTAAAAAGACCAACTTTTTTATCCAGACTGCCGCTTGTGCTTTTCTGAGAAAATGAGTATAATTTCGGAAAGAAGCACAAGGAAAGGGAGGAGCCTATGGAAGAGTCTGGCTACACGCCTGATGCGGTGGACCGCATATTGCAGGGACCGAAAAGATATGTCAATCTCATGATCGTGGCCGTCAATGTCCTGCTGTTCATCCTGGTGGAGCTCACCGGGGACAGTGAGAGCACGGAGCATATGCTCCAGTTTGGCGCTTCCTACCTGCCTTTGGTTCAGAAGGGGGAGGTGTACCGGTTATTTACCTGTATGTTTCTCCATTTCGGTTTGAGTCATCTGGGAAATAATATGGTGATCCTGCTGTTTCTGGGGGACACCCTGGAACAGCTTACCGGTCATATAAAATACGCCGTCATCTGCCTCGGGGGCGGCCTGATTGGCAGTATCGTGTCCTGCATTTACGAGTATGTTTCAGGAGAGTATTACGTATCCGCCGGAGCCTCCGGCTGTGTGTTTGCGGTAACCGGCGGACTTTTGTATATTACCCTGCGGGAAAGAGGCCGGTTGGGTACACTGACGGTGCGGCGCATGGTGATCATGGCGGCGCTTTCGGTATACAACGGCTTTGTGTCTGTGGGGGTGGACAATTATGCCCATCTGGGCGGTTTTCTGGCAGGCTTTGGTCTCTGTATGCTGTTGTACAGAAGCAAAACTAATACAGAATGGGAAGTACGATCGTAAAGGTGGTGCCTTCCCCTTCCTGGGAATGGGCCTTGATGGTACCCTGATGCGCCCGGATGACCTGACTGGCGATGGCCAGTCCCAGCCCGGTGCCATCCTTTTTGTGGGTGACAAAGGCGTCAAAGATTCCCGGCAGATCCTCCGGACTGATACCGCAGCCGGTGTCCCGGATCTCTATGGTGACCACCTCACCGTCACAGCAGGCACTGCAGGTGATGGTACCGCCCTGGGGCATAGCCTCGGCGGCATTGCGGAAGAGATTCAGAAAAACCTCCCGCAGCTTGGTGGTATCCAGCATAAAAGGGGGAATGGGCGTAGTCTTTTCCAGCTGTATGGTGATCTGCTTTTCGGCAAAGGTGGGGGTAAGTGAAGTTACCACCGTATGTAACACCTGATAAGGGCTGGCCTCTGTGGGGCGAAGGATGCCTGCATTATTGTATTGGGACAGCTCCGTGAGCAGCTCACGAAGAAATCCCATATTTTCCATAACGTCGTTCCAGTAGTGCCAGGACTTTACCTCCGGGTGTTCCGAGGCCATCAGCTGGAGAAAACCGTTGATCAGGGTAACGGGATTGCGGATCTCGTGGGAAATTTTGGACAGGGACAGCATATGGTCTTTTTCAATGGCCTGAAACAGTTCCCGGAAAACCTGATTTTCTTCATAAAAGGTATTAAGCTTTTCGTAATCTTCTGATGTCAACATAAAGGGGCCTCCTGGCGTAGTATTCCTGCCGAAGAAAGCTCAGGGAGCTTTTTTGCGGCTGCCTACCCAGTGTACACCCGACCATGGATGGGCGCAACGAGATTCGATCGACAAAATTCGACAAATTCTGTCATCAAGGTAATGCTATATATAAAGAATATGATAACAAAAAAGGAGAGAAAACAATGGAAAACTGTGTTTTTTGCAATCTGGCAAAGGGAATCTGGGATTCCGCCACACTGTATGAGGATGAGGACTTCAGAGTGGTGATGGACCTGGGACCGGCAGCTAAGGGACATGCCCTGATCCTGCCCAAGGAGCATTATGCCAATATTTATGAGATCCCGGAGGAGCTGGCTGCCAAAGCCATGCTGCTGGCCAAAAAGATGGCAGGCGTCATGACGGAAGCCCTGGATTGCGACGGATTTAATATTGTACAGAACAATGGAGAGGCTGCGGGACAGACCGTATTCCATTTCCATATGCATCTGATTCCCCGATATAAAGAGGATAAAGCCGGTTTTGGCTGGACTCCGGGTGAACTGGATGAGGCAACGAAACAGGAAGTGCTGCAGAAGGTTGCAGCAAAAATGGAGGCTTAAGGCAGAAGGTGAACAATACTGACTTTAATCGCATGTTTGACGACAATTACCGTCTGGTGATGACTATCGCCGGGCGGTATATCGACGATTATCAATTATGCGAGGATGTATGTCAGGAGGTTTTTACCAAGCTGTCAAATAATATGGGAAATTTTGCGGGCAAGGAGCCTGAGGATGTGCGACATTGGTTGCTGGTGGTAACCAAGAACACAGCCCTGGATTACCGAAAGCTGCTGAAAATGGATCATATACGGATGGAACCCTTTTCCCAGGAGGAAAAGGAGATAAGTACCCTGCAGGAACCCCTGCGGCAGATGATGAACAGAGAAAGTCGCCACGAGGTGATGGATGCCCTGCGGGAGCATGACCCGCTGGGACTGGAGATACTGATAGGCATAGAGATAGAGGGACAGAATGTAAAAGAGCTTGCTGCGCAGCTGGATATTACACCCAACAACCTGCGCAACAGGCTCTATCGCATACGGAAATGGTTAAAGCATAATTTTCCCCGGGAGGAAGGTTACTTCTGACACTGCTGCAGTAAATCGCAGATCACGGAAATAGAATCCTGACCGGGTGCCTGTTCCATGGCCTGACGGTAGGTATCTCTGTCCTCATACAGGCGATGGATGGCCTTGAGAAGGGTATCATCCCGCAGATCTTCTTCCTCAAGTACCATGGAAAAGCCCTGCTTTTCAAAGGAGCGGGCATTCAGGATCTGATCGCCCCGGCTGGCATTGGCTGACAGGGGGATCAGAAGATTGGGTTTCTTCAAGGCCTGGAGCTCGCAGATAGCGTTGGCTCCTGCTCGGGAGATCACAATATCCGCCATGGCGAAGAGGTCTGCCAGTTCCTTCTCAATGTATTCGTACTGTACATAGCCGGAAAGCTCCTTCAGGGATTCGTCCAGCTTGCCTTTACCGCAAAGGTGTACCACCTGGAAATCCGGTAAAAGCTCCGGCAGAACGCTGCGAACGGCATCGTTGACGGCCTGGGCACCCAGACTGCCGCCGATGATCATGATCACAGGTTTGTCCGGGGTAAAGCCGGTAAAGCTGCGGCCCTTGTCGGCACTGCCCAAAAGCAGCTCCGGTCGGATGGGCGTACCGGTAACCACGGCTTTTCCCTCAGGAAGATGAGCCAGAGTTTCCGGGAAGTTACAGCAGACCTTCACGGCAGAGGGAATACACAGCCGATTGGCCAGTCCGGGAGTCATATCCGACTCATGGATAACGGCAGGGATATGTAACCGGCCGGCGGCCACCACCACAGGAACGGTGACAAAGCCACCTTTGGAAAAGATAACGTCCGGCTGCAGCTTCTTTAACAGCTTACGTGCTTCAGAAAAGCCCTTGAGGACCCGGAAGGGGTCCGTAAAGTTTTTGAGATCGAAATACCGGCGCAGTTTACCGGAGGAAATACCGTAGTAAGGGATCCCCAGCTCTTCGATCAGTGTTTTTTCAATTCCGTTATAGGAACCGATATAGGAAATCTGATAGCCCATCTCCTTGAGACGGCCCATCAGTGCGATATTGGGTGTAACGTGTCCGGCAGTACCGCCACCGGTAAGAACGATATGTTTCATGAAGTACCTCCTGAATCATTCTATGCAATGCAATAGTTTTATTATGTTACCCCTGTCCTGAATTGTCAAGGAGAGAAGGGGTGACCATGGCCCTATAGATAAGTATACACAGACAATAGTTTTATGAGTATGAAAAAAGAAAGTAAAGAATCAAAGGATACACGGGAAATACGGGAGGATGCACAGGCATCCGCCCTCTTCAAGGAAGCTTTTGCGGCTGAGGGTAAAGCCCTGGAGAAGGAAGCCCTGGCCGATCTCTGCCCTGTGGATGAAGAGCGCAAGGAAGCTATGCGCCGCCGGATATTGGAAGGCGTCCATGAGGAGAAGGAGGAAACAGGGGTGGAAACCGCCACTGTACCACGTCAAAAGCGGCGGTTTGGCGCCTGGGTGCGCCGGGCGGCGGTGATCCTACTGATCTGCGGCGGCATCATCGGCGTCACTACCACCAGCTATGCAGGACATAACAGTATCTGGAGCATGATCCGGCGGCTTATCGGGTTGGAGACCCGTTGGGAGCAGGATAATAATGGAGAGGATCGAACGATATCCGATCCGGAGGAATATAAGGCGATAGAGGATATAGAAACATCTCTGGATATTACCTTGCCGATATTCTTTTACTGGCCGGATAAAAGTACTTTCTCTGCATATGAAATTCCTGAGGACGCCAGTAGCTTTGTTATGACATACGAAGAAGAAGACACGGTTTTATATTGTGAAGGATGGAAAGGGGATATAGATACTTCCTCCATCTTTGACTGGGAAGGCAATGGCGTGGTTACCCACGAAACCTATGATGGTGTTACCTATGTGATAACAGAGATAGATAATGAAGTTTACGGAACCTGCTACTATGTAGAGTGGAGTTCAAATGATTGCAGATTCCTACTGTCCGGAGCAACGGATTATGAGGAATTGGAAAAAATTTTGGAAAATATTAAAAATTAGTGTGATAAATGTCGAAAAGTATC
>CAZUBP010000003.1:0-11080 GCA_964618605.1 uncultured Lachnospiraceae bacterium
TCAAACAGCACTACGGAGTAGGGTTTACGCCGAACAGCTTCTGTAAGCTGGCCGCCTTCCTCGTAGCCTACATATCCGGGGGGAGCACCGATGAGACGGGACACGGAATATTTCTCCATGTACTCACTCATATCGATACGCACCATATTAGCTTCATCATCGAAGAGGTATTCAGCCAGAGCCTTGGCCAGCTCTGTTTTACCTACACCGGTGGGGCCGAGGAAGAGGAAGGAACCGATGGGACGGTTGGGATCCTTTACACCGGCTTTGGAACGGATAATGGCATCGGTAACTCGCTGTACAGCCTCGTCCTGTCCAATAAGACGCTTGTGCAGCAGGGTATCCAGATGCAGGGTTTTCTCCCGCTCGCCCTCTGTCAGTCGGGTAACAGGGATACCTGTCCACCGGGAAATGATCCGGGCGATCTCATCGTCATCTACACTTTCGTGTACCAGATTCAGTTCTTTCTCCCGGACAGCCTTTTCCTCGATCTCCAGCTGCTTCTCCAGTCGGGGCAGTTCCCCGTACTGCAGCTTGGCAGCAGCCTCCAGATCGTATTCTCTCTGGGCCTTTTCTATCTGTTTGTGGATATCCTCGATCTGCTCACGGAGACGGGAAAGATTATCCACGCTTTTCTTTTCGTTTTGCCACTGGGCGGTGCGGGTGTTCAGCTCATCCTTCAGCTCAGCCAGCTCCTTCTGGAGATTTTCCAGACGCTCCCGGCTTAAGTTGTCGGTTTCCTTTTTCAGAGCTTCCTCCTCGATCTCCATCTGGAGTACCTTTCGCCGAAGCTCATCCAGCTCTGCGGGCATGGAATCCATCTCTGTCTTAATAAGGGCACAGGCCTCATCCACCAGATCAATAGCTTTATCCGGCAGGAATCGGTCGGTAATATACCGTTTGGACAGGGTAGCAGCGGCTACCAGAGCATTATCGGTGATCTTTACTCCGTGGAACACTTCATAACGATCCTTCAAACCACGAAGGATGGAAATAGTATCCTCCACAGTGGGCTCGTCGATCATTACCGGCTGGAAACGACGTTCCAGGGCGGCATCCTTCTCAATATACTGGCGGTATTCATCCAGGGTGGTGGCACCGATACAGTGGAGCTCACCACGGGCCAGCATGGGCTTCAGCATATTGCCGGCGTCCATGGCACCGTCTGTTTTTCCGGCGCCTACGATCAGGTGCAGCTCATCAATAAAGAGGATGATCTGTCCCTCACTCTTTTTGACTTCCTCCAGCACAGCCTTCAGACGCTCCTCAAATTCGCCCCGGTACTTGGCACCGGCCACAAGGGCACCCATATCCAGAGAAAATACCTTTTTGTCCTTCAGGGCTTCAGGCACATCTCCCCGGACGATACGCTGGGCCAGCCCCTCTACGGCAGCTGTTTTACCTACGCCGGGTTCACCGATAAGCACCGGATTATTTTTCCTCTTTCGGGAAAGGATCTGGATAATATTCCGGATCTCTCCGTCACGGCCGATAACGGGATCCAGCTTCTGGGCCCGGGCCTTTTCCACCAGATCTTCACCGTATTTGTTCAGGGTGTCGTAGGTGACCTCCGGATTGTCGCTGGTTACCCGCTGATTGCCCCGCACAGTGCTGAGGGCCTTCAGAAAACGCTCCCGGTCAATACCGTATTCCTTCCAGATCTTGCTCATGGAAGGGCTGGGATGCTTCAGCATGGACAGAAACAGATGCTCCACGGAAACGTATTCGTCCCCCATGGCCTTTGCCTCGTCCTCTGCGTTGATCAATGCTTCATTTAAATATTTTCCGATATAGGGCTGACCGCCGGAAACCTTTACCCGCTGATTTAAGGCCTGGGTAAGTCGATCCTGAAAATGCTCCGGCTGAATCTCCATCTTTTCTACCAGCTTCAGGATCAGAG
Source organism: uncultured Lachnospiraceae bacterium (assembly GCA_964618605.1). Classification (GTDB taxonomy): domain Bacteria; phylum Bacillota; class Clostridia; order Lachnospirales; family Lachnospiraceae; genus UBA11957. The sequence continues at coordinate 1,901 of CAZUBP010000003.1, forward strand.
AATCCTCCTGATGGAGAAGGTTGTACAAAAGATGCTCCTGCTCGATCTCCTGATTGCCAAAATCATAGGCTGTTTTTTCCAGATCCTGGACAGCTTGCAGAGACTTTTGTGTAAATTTGCTTATATTCATATCATCGCCTCCTGTCGTTGATGCCAAATCTGCATTTGTTCTATAACTAATATAACACGAAAAACTTAAAAATCAAGTACAATATGAAAAAATTTTTTCTGAGAAAAAAGGGAAAATCCCGGGGTTTCCTTGAAATACAGGGGAAAACGGGTTAGAATGTGAACAGGAAAACGGTGAAGGGAACCGGAAAAATATTATCATACGATGCGGAGGGAATGGATCATGAACGAAATGTACGAGGAGATTCTGGTGCAGGCCAGACCGGACAACAAGAGCCGGGGACTGTCCATAGTGCTTTACCTGGTGGGGGCTCTGTGTCTGGTAGGGGGATTTATGACGAATGTACTGCTGTTGCTGCCGGGAATAGCAGCTTTGATCGCAGGCTATATTTTTATGACCCGTGTTCACCGGGAATATGAATATGCCTATACCAGCGGCCAGCTGGATATTGATGTGATCTACAACCGCACCCGCCGGAAACGGATCGCCAGCTACGATCTGGAGCAATTGGTCTTTCTGGCACCCAAGGGCTCGGCGGCTCTGGACAGATATCCCAAAAGTGCTGTGGAGAAGGATTATACCTCCGGCGACCCGGGAAAGCCCTGCTTCGTGGCTCTGTATAACGGCAGCAAGGGACAGGAGACTTTGTATCTTGAGTTTACCGCTCCCGTAGCCAACAATGTGCGGATGCTGAAGCCCAGATGTGTAAGTATGAATTAACAGACGAAGATAAGGAACATTCCTTTGGGGAATGTTCCTTTTTTTATGCCAGCATATGAAGAAATTTGGCCAGAGCGGGATTGGTATTGTCCTCCTTCCAGATGGCCTTGACTTCGATGTGCTCGTGCTTTCCGGTGAGGGGGAGCAGCACGAAATCCCCGGAATCCTTCAGATGGGCAATGGCATTTTCCGGAAGAATGGTGATGCCCATATGGGCGGATACCATAAGGAGCAGTGTCTCCATATCCGGTGAGGTGGCCACGACCCGGGGGATAAAGCCGGAATCCGCATATTTATCCGGCAGAATGTAGCCTCTGGCGGTGGGATCCTCGTAAAATTTACTGATAAGGAAATCCTCATCCTTTAAGCGCTTGCGGAGAATGGCCTTTTCCCCGGCCAGGGGATGTCCCGGATAAAGCACTGCATACAGGGGATAGGAGGCGATCACCTTCTGGGAGAAGGCGGAGAGATCCGTGTTGCTGTAACAGATATTCAGGATAACATCGTATTTGTTCTGCTCCAGATGCAGCAGAAGGTCCAGATAATTTTCCCGGCAAAGCTCAATGGAGATATCCCGGTGCTGTTGGTGAAAATCCCGGAGGATGCGACCAAAATCCGGATTTTCATAGCCCTTGACATAGCCGATGCGAATCCCTCCCAGGATACCGGCGGCGGCAGCCTCTGCCTTCTCTATGGCGTGGCGCTCTGCCTCCAGGATCGCCCTTGCCTCCTGCAGAAAAACCTTTCCCGCAGGGGTAAGCTCCACCTTTCGCCGGGAGCGGTCAAAAAGCTGCAGCCCCAGCTGCTCCTCCAGTGCCTGGACGGACTGGGTGATGGCGGTCTGCGAGATATAATGTTTCTTGGCGGCGGCGGTGAAATTCAGACATTCCGCAACGGAAATAAAGTAGGTCAGCTGGTTGGTGGTCATGGTGAAATCTCCCTTTCGGCTGTAGTGATGCTTCTCTACTTATTATATAAAGAGGGGGAAGGGGTGACAATAGGAAAAACTTCCATAATTTGACCAAATCATAAGGAAAAACTTATAAAAAGAGAGCAATTCCTTATTGGTATTTCCCTATGGGTTCTTTTATAATTTAGAACAAACGGGGACGTATCCCCCAAAATATGAAAAGGAGAAGGTACTATGGCAGAAGAAGTTAAAAAACGCAGACCGGTAGATCCTAATTCGGCCAAATATAAACTGGGGCAGATTGCCGCCAAAGCTTATTCCGATGTTCAGGAGGCAAAAGAACGGGGAGAGCTCATTGGCTGGTGTTCCAGCAACTTCCCGGTAGAGATTCCGGAGACTCTGGGTCTGTATGTATGTTACCCGGAGAATCAGGCCGCAGCTATCGCAGCCAGAGGCGGCGGAGAGCGTATGTGTGAGATCAGTGAGGCAGATGGTTATTCCAACGATATCTGTGCTTACGCCCGTATCAGCCTGGCTTACAACAAGGTGAAAGAGGTACCGGAGCAGAATATGCCCCAGCCGGATTTCCTCCTTTGCTGCAACAATATCTGCAACTGTATGATCAAATGGTATGAGAACCTGGCAGTGGAGAACAATATTCCCCTGATCATGATCGATATTCCCTTCAATCCGGACTATGAGGTATCTGATGCTGAGGTAGTGTATATCCGCCAGCAGTTCAGAGACGCCATTGCCCAGCTGGAAGAGATCACCGGCAAGAAATGGGATGAAGAGAAATACAAGGAGATCATGGAGATCTCCGGACGTACCAGCCGTGCATGGCTGGCAGCAACCGCCTGTGCAAAATACACACCTTCTCCCTTCAACGGCTTTGACCTGCTGAACCATATGGCAGTTATGGTTACCGCCCGTGGCAAGATCGAGGCTGCAGAGGCTATGGAGCTTCTGCTTAAGGAATATGAGGAGAATCATGTAAAGGGTGAGTCCACCTTCCGTGTAGAAGAAAAGCATCGTATCATGTTTGAAGGTATCGCCTGCTGGCCCTGGCTGCGGGCAACTTCCACAGGTATGAAGAGCAGAGGCATCAATATGGTAACCACGATCTACGCAGACGCCTTCGGCTTTATCTATAAGGATTTTGACGATATGTGCCGTGCCTATGCCAAGGTTCCCAACGCCATCAATCTGGAATATGCCAGAGATAAACGTATCAAGCTGTGTAAGGACAACCATGTAGAAGGACTTCTGGTACATACCAACCGTTCCTGCAAGCTGTGGAGCGGCTTTATGGCAGAGATGAGCCGTCAGATCGGCGAAGCCTGCGATATTCCGGTGGTAAGCTTTGACGGTGACCAGGCAGATCCCCGTAACTTCTCCGAGGCACAGTACGATACCCGTGTACAGGGCCTGACAGAGATCATGGAAATGAAAAAGGAGGCACAGGCATGAAGCTGACAGAGATTCTGAATAAATTTGAAGAAATTGCCGCCAATCCCATGGGGCAGAAAAAGGCTTACCTTGCTGCCGGTAAAAAGGTGGTACTGACCGCACCGGTATATACACCGGAGGAGATCATCCATGCTATGGGTATGGTTCCCATGGCAGCCTGGGGCGCAGATATAGAACTGAACGAAGCAAAACGGTATTTCCCGGCATTCATCTGCTCTATTATGCAGAGTATTCTGGAGCTGGGTATGAACGGCACCTATGAGGGCGTCAGCGCCATCGTTATCCCCAGCCTTTGCGACAGTCTGAAGGTACTGGGAGAGAACTGGAAATACGGTGTTCCCTCCATTCCCTTTATTCCCATGACCTATCCCCAGAACAGAAAACCGGCCTACGGTACCGCCTATACAAAGGCAGGCTACGAGCGGGTCATCCGTGATCTGGAGAAAGCCACAGGGCTGACCTTTGAGGACAGTGCCCTTCAGGCTTCTATTCAGGTATACAACGAGCACAACAGCGTAATGAGACAGCTGTCCGCCCTTCTGGCAGGACATCCGGAGATCACCACCCGTCAGAGAAGCGCTGTTTACAAGAGTGCAGGCTTTATGCTGAAGGAAGAGCATACAGCTCTGGTGAAGGAACTGATCGCCTGTCTGGAGGCAGCAGAGCCCGGCACAGGAAAGATCCCGGTATACGTTTCCGGTATTCTGGCAGACAGCCCCTCCCTTCTGGATATTCTGGATGAGAACGGCTTCGTGATCGCCGGAGATGATGTGGCAGCAGAAAGCCGTCAGTATCGTACCGACGCTCCCGCAAAGGAGACAGGACTGGACAGCCTGGCAGCCAAATTCTCTGCTATGGACAATTGTTCCCTGCTGTATGACGTGGAGAAAAAACGTGTACAGATGATCGTAGAGGAAGCTAAGGGCTGCAAGGCCAAGGGCGTGATCGTGGTGCTGACCAAATTCTGTGATCCTGAGGAATTTGATTATCCTCTGATCAAGAGAGCCTGCGATGCCGCAGAGCTGCCCTGCCTGCTGATCGAGGTAGACCGTCAGATGACAAATTATGAACAGGCCAGAACCATGCTGGAAGGTTTTAAGGATATGCTGGCTTAATGGGTAATATATAAAGGAGAAAAACTATGAGCGAAATGAAAAGACCTTTGGAAGGGGTAAAAGTTGTAGAACTGGCTACATTTATTGCCGGACCCTGCTGTGCCAGATACCTGGCAGACCTGGGTGCTGAGGTAGTTAAAATAGAGGCGCCCAACGGCGATCCCCTTCGTTATACAGCTGTAAATGAAGGACGTCCCTACGGGGATCAGGAGGATACCAGCTTCACACTGGAAAATGCCGGTAAGAAGTGCGTGATCCTGAATACAAAATCTGAAGCCGGCCGTGCAGCCCTGGAAAAGCTGCTGGCAGAGTGTGATATCTTTATCACCAACTGGCGCCAGCCTGCACTGAAACGTGCCGGTCTGGATTACAATACTTTAAAAGAAAAATATCCCAAGCTGGTTATGGGTTATGTCAGCGGTTACGGCGAGAAGGGTCCGGACAAGGATCTGCCGGGCTTTGATTTTACCGCATACTTTGCTCGTGGCGGTGTTATGGGAACCATGCACGATACCGCATCTGCACCTATGCTGCCCATCGCCGGTTTCGGTGATCATCAGGTAGGTCTCTATCTGGCCAGCGGCGTTCTGGCTGCTCTGTACAGAGCAAGAGAGACAGGAAAGGGCGATCAGGTAACGGTCAGCCTGTTCCATACCGCTATCTGGGATGTATCTCTGTATCTCCAGTCCAGCCAGTATGGTGATCCCTCCACCCAGTATCCCATCAGCAAGACACAGATCGCCAATCCGCTGCAGATCGCACAGCAGACAAAGGATAAAAAGTGGATCCAGATCGCTATGCCCCGCTATGATTTCTATTATCCCACCTTCATGAAAGCTCTGGGACGGGAAGATCTGGTAGGAGATCCCCGTTTCTATCCCCAGACAGCCCTGCAGGCCAATCTGCCGGAATTCTTTGAGATCCTGAAGGCTGAGGTTGGCAAGAAAACACTGGATGAGATGGTAGAGCTGATGAATACCAACGATCTTCCCTACGCTATCTGCCAGACCTGGGATCAGCTGCTGAAGGACGAGCAGGCCTGGGGCTCCGATGCTCTTACAAAGGTGACCTTCCCCAACGGTCAGGAGCGTACCATGGTGCGTACACCTGTGCTTTTCGCCGAGACAGAGCTGCCGCCCTATGAAAGAGGCGCTTACCTGGGTGAGCACACCAAAGAGGTACTGAAGGATCTGGGCTATACCGACGAGCAGGTGGAAGCTATGCTGGCTGCCGGTGAAGCCTGTGATGTAAAGAGAATAGGATAATACCGTATGTATGTACTTGGTGTCGATGTGGGTTCCACCACATCAAAATGTATAGTATTGAATGAAAAGGGTGACATCCTTGCCAGTTCCCTGCTGCGTGCGGGAACCGGCACCGATGGCCCCCGTCGGGTGCAGGAGGAAGTCCTGGAAAAGGCCGGTCTTAAGAAAGAAGATATCGCCTTTGTTATGGCCACCGGCTACGGCAGAAAGACCCTTAAGGAGGCAGACGGGGAAATGAGCGAGCTTTCCTGTCATGCCAGAGGAATTTTCGCCATGTATCCGGATACACGTACCATCATTGATATCGGAGGCCAGGATGCCAAGGTCATCAGCCTGGGAAATAACGGCCAGATGATGAACTTTGTTATGAACGACAAATGTGCCGCCGGTACAGGCCGTTTCCTGGATGTAATGGCAGGAATCCTGCAGCTGGAGGTAGGGGATCTGGAAGCAGAGGCAGAAAGATCCCAGACCGCAGCCAAGATTTCCAGTACCTGCACCGTTTTTGCAGAATCCGAGGTGATCTCCCAGCTGGCCAACGGTGCCCTTCGGGAGGATGTAGTAGCCGGTATCTGCAATTCCGTATCTGCCCGGGTAGCTGCCCTGGCGAAACGTATCGGCATTCGGGAAGAGGTGTTTATGAGCGGCGGCGTTGCCCAGAACGGCGGCGTGCGCAAAGCCCTGGAACGGGAATTGAAAACCTCTATCCGCTACAGTGAATTTTCCCAGCTCATGGGCGCCTATGGCGCTGCCCTGTATGCTCTGGATAAGGCAAAAGCTTAGTAAGACGCAAACTTACCCCTTGACAGCTGTGGACCCTTTTCTTTATAATGGGGAAACGAAAGGCTATGAAGGGAACAAGTAGGTTTGTCAGGTGTCCGACAGAAAGCAGCCGGTGGATGAGAGGCGCAAGGATAACAGCAAAGTGAATACCTCCCGGAGCTTCGCACCGAAATCACAGTAGGCTGCGACGGAAGAACCTCCGTTATACGGGTCAGAGTATGGATGTACTCTATGAGGCAGGGATCGTGAGAAACCTGTGAATAAAGGTGGTAACACGGGAATACAGCCCGTCCTTTAGTTTATGTAAACAAAAGGACCGGGCTTTTTTTTGCGTAAAAATACAAATAAAAGACCGGCAACCTGGACGGCCCCAGGGGGCACACAAAAGGAGGATAATGATGGAGATCTATGAAGAGTTAAAGGCCAGAGGCCTGATCGCTCAGGTAACGGATGAAGAGGAGATCCGGGATCTGGTAAACAACGGCAAAGCTGTTTTCTACATCGGCTTTGACCCCACAGCAGACAGCTTACATGTAGGCCATTTTATGGCCCTGTGTCTGATGAAGAGACTGCAGATGGCAGGCAACAAGCCCATCGCCCTGATCGGCGGCGGTACAGCCATGGTAGGCGATCCCTCCGGTAAGTCTGATATGAGAAAAATGCTTACCAGAGAGGAGATCGAGCACAACGGCGAGTGCTTTAAAAAGCAGATGGAGAAGTTTATCGATTTCTCCGATGACAAGGCCCTGATGATCAACAATGCAGAGTGGCTGATGGATCTGAACTATGTAAATTTCCTTCGGGAGATCGGCCCCCACTTTTCCGTAAACCGTATGCTGACAGCAGAATGCTACAAGCAGCGTATGGAGAGAGGCTTAAGCTTCCTGGAGTTCAACTATATGATCATGCAGAGCTATGATTTCTATGAATTATACCTGCGTCACGGCTGCAACATGCAGTTCGGCGGCGACGATCAGTGGAGCAATATGCTGGGCGGTACAGAGCTGATCCGCCGTAAGCTGGGCAAAAATGCCTGCGCCATGACCATCAATCTGCTGCTGAATTCCGAAGGCAAGAAGATGGGTAAGACCGTCAGCGGTGCTGTATGGCTGGATCCCAACAAGACATCTCCCTTTGAATTCTACCAGTACTGGAGAAATGTAGGGGATGCGGACGTACTGAAATGCATCCGTATGCTGACTTTCCTTCCTCTGGAAGAGATCGACAAAATGAGCGACTGGGAAGGCAGCCAGCTGAATACCGCCAAGGAGATCCTGGCTTACGAACTGACCAAGATGGTACACGGCGAAGAGGAGGCAACCAAGGCACAGGAGGCAGCCAAGGCACTGTTTTCCTCCGGTGATGCGGCTAATATGCCGGAGGCTGATCTGTCGGAAGCCGATTTCAAGGACGGCGTGGTAGATATGATCACGCTGGTACATCTTTCCGGACTGTGTGCTACCCGTTCCGAGGCAAGAAGAAATATTCAGCAGGGCGGCGTTTCCGTAGACGGCGAGCAGATCAAGGATATTGCCAAAACCTTCACTCTGGAGGAGGTTAAGGCCGGTCTGATCGTGAAACGAGGAAAGAAGAATTTCCGCAGAGTAACTGTAAAATAAAGAGATATGAAGAGCGACAAGGCAGAGAAAAGTCTGCTTTTGCCGCTCTTTTTTTAAAATGAACACAGCTTTTTCATGGAATGTTCACAGGCTTTAGAGATACTGTAACTTGAGCAGTTTTATTAGAATGCAGGAGGATATTATGCGAAGCAAGGGAAGCAAGAAAAAAATCATAAAGATTGTGATCATTGCCGGTGTTGTCCTTGTCCTGATCGGAGGCGGTGTAGCCTTTGCAGCGGGGCGGCTGAGAAAAACCATGGCCTTCGGTCAAGCTACGGAAACATCGGATGCCAAAAGCTATGAGGTAAAGGTGGGAACCATCAGTACCTCCGTGTCCGGTACAGGAACCCTGGAGCCCTATGAGGTGAAAAATATTGACCTTCTTTCTCTGGTGGATGTGGACACAGTATATGTGGAAGCCGGAGACAGTGTGCAGGAAGGGGATCTTCTGGCTACTGTGGATCCGGTAACCGTGGGAACGGCCTTACAGACCTTACAGGAGGAGCTGGATTCCCTGGACGATCAGATCGCTGACGTCAAGGACGATACCATCAGCTCCAAGATCACTGCCGGTGTAGCCGGAAGAGTAAAGAAGATCTATGGAGCCAAGGGAGATACCGTGGCTTCCGTGATCAAGGATAACGGTGCTCTGCTGCTTCTGTCTCTGGACGGAAAGATGGCAGTAGATATTGAAAATGGGGACACCCTGGCTGTGGGCGATGAGGTAACGGTAACTCTTCAGGACGGCAGCAAGGAAGATGGTACAGTGGAAAGCGTTTCCGGTACAACAGCTACCGTGACTCTGACGGACAACGGACCCGCTTACGGGGAGGAAGTCAGTGTGTCAAAGGATGGCAGCGTTGTCGGTAAAGGCAGCCTGTATATTCACAGCGAGCTGGCAGTGACCGGTTATGCCGGTACCATATCCGCTGTGTCCGTAAAGGAAAACAGCAAGGTTTCCGGCAGCACTACACTCTTTACCCTGACAGATCTGCCGAAAACAGCAGAGTATGAGTCCCTGGTGGCAGAGCGGGCAGAGGTGGCCCAGGCTTTGCAGCAGGTGATCGCCCTGTACAGCGATCCCAATATCTATGCAGAGACCTCCGGCACGGTGCAGAGCGTCAACTGTGAGGGTGCAGAGTATGTGGATGGTGATGGCACCACCACT
>CAZUBP010000003.1:11180-19569 GCA_964618605.1 uncultured Lachnospiraceae bacterium
CTGGCAGATACCTATGCCAAGTACTTTGTAGCCGCTACAGCTACCGTAAAGACAGAGGTGGCTGCTGACGGAGAGAGTGTTACCTTTACGGCTGTTTTCCCGGCGACCCAGGAGGAAAAAACCCAGGATACCAAGGAAGATGACAGTACACAGGCAGCCCAGACACAGAGCCAGACCACAGGAGGAAAGGCAGCAGCAGTAAGCGGCGGCAGTGTTTCTCTGGGATCTTCCGCAGGTGTCAGCGTGTCCAGCGCCTCTGCCGGCACAGCTGCTGCAGCAACAGAGGAGACTAATTTAAACAGCTACACAGAGACTACCACGATCTTCGGTATTTCCACCGATGAAAAAATGAGTATCAGCGTCAGCGTGGATGAACAGGATATCGGCCAGCTGTCTGAGGGCATCAGCGCCCAGATCACCCTGGATGCCATTGACAATGAGACCTTTACCGGCACCGTAACCTCTATTCACACCATCAGTAATACAGCAGCCGGCGGCGTAACAAAGTATACGGCAGAGGTAACCTTTGATAAGACAGAGGATATGCTTCAGGGCATGAACGCTTCCGTTGTTATGACGGTATCCTCTTCCGAAAATTGTCTGATGATCCCGGAGGCAGCCCTTCAGGAGGACGGCAAGACCACAACTGTCTATACCACCTACGATGAGAGTACCGGTGAATATGGCGGAGAGACAGAGGTAACTACCGGTGTATCCGACGGCACCAGCGTGGAGATCTTAAGCGGTCTGTCCGAGGGAGATACGGTATATTACAGCTACACAGAGGACAGCGGCAGCAGCTTTGGCGGCTTTGACATGGGCGGCGGTGCCATGATGGGCGGCGGCGGAGATATGCCCAGCGGCGGAAACGGCGGTGGAGATATGCCCGGTGGAAACGGCGGCGGTGGCGGCAAGGATATGCCCTCCGGCGGACCCCAGTAAGGAGGCACTATGATTAAATTAACAGATGTCTCCAAGGTCTACACCATAGGTGGAGAAGAGGTAAGAGCTCTGGATCATGCCTCCATGGAAGTACAAAAAGGGGAGTTTGTGAGTATTATCGGTCCCTCCGGCAGCGGTAAATCTACATTAATGAATATTATCGGCTGCCTGGACGTGGCGGACAGCGGAGAATATCTTCTGGACGGCCTGTCCATAGAGGACTACAAGGAAAAGGAACTGGCGGTGATCCGCAATAAAAAGATCGGCTTTATCTTTCAGAGCTTCAATCTCATCGGAAAGCTGACGGCGGAGGAAAATGTGGAGCTGCCCCTGATCTATCAGGGGGTAAAGAAGGACGAACGTATCGTAAGAGTGAGAGAGGCCCTGGAAAAGGTAGACCTGTTAAAACGAGCCAAGCATCGTCCGGTACAGCTTTCCGGTGGTCAGCAGCAGCGTGTGGCTATTGCCCGGGCGCTGGTGACCAGACCCTCTCTGTTTCTGGCAGATGAGCCCACAGGTAACCTGGACTCCCATACGGGAGAGGAGATCATGCGGATCTTTCATGAGCTGCACAGTCAGGGCAATACCATTATCCTCATCACTCACGACCCGGATGTGGCCGCCCAGGCAGCCAGAAGGATCCAGATCCGGGACGGTCATGTGAAGGAGGTGGACTAAATGGTATTTCAGTCAATAAAAATGGCATGGAAGTCCATCGCTTCCAATAAAATGCGGTCTTTTCTGACTATGCTGGGCATTATCATCGGTGTGGTTTCTCTCGTGGTACTGGTGTCTCTGGTAAACGGAGCCACCACCTCCGTAACGGACGAGATCAACAATCTGGGAAGCAACCTGCTGTCGGTATCCGTTTCCGACAACAAGGGAAAACCCCTGAAGCTCACAGATATGGGGGATCTGATGGATCTGGAGGAGGTATCTCTGGTGGCACCCAGCACTTCCCTGAGCCTGACTGGAAAATATGACGACGAAAACGATACGGTCATGGTGACAGGAACTACGGCAGCCTACAGTACCATCCAGGGCTTGGAGCTGCTGTATGGCCGGTTCATCAAGACTACAGATGTGGACAACGTAAATTATGTGGCGGTGGTGAACCAGACTTTGGCGGAGGATCTCATCGGCTATACCTCCTGTGTGGGAGAAACTATTCACCTGAACGGTATGCTCTTTACCATCGTCGGTGTGCTGGATGACGACGACAGCTCATCTCTTACCTCTCTTATGGGAGACCAGATGATGGCATACGTGCCCTACACCACCATGAGCCGTGTCTCTGACAGCGTCAGCACGGAGATCACCTCCTTCTATGTGGCAGCAGCCAATACGGAAACCATGGACGAGGCGGAGACGGCAGTGACTAACTGGCTGATGGATCGCTTTTCCGAGGATGAGGACGCCTTTTCCGTTACCAACCAGTCGGAGATCATGGACGCCCTGAGCTCTGTAACCAGCACTTTAAGCCTTCTGTTGGGTGGTATTGCAGCCATCTCTCTTCTGGTAGGCGGTATCGGTATTATGAATATCATGCTGGTATCGGTGACGGAGAGAACCCGGGAGATCGGTATTCGAAAGGCTATCGGCGCAGGCCGGGGAACTATCATGCTGCAGTTCCTTGTGGAGGCCCTTACCATCAGCCTTCTGGGCTGTATGCTGGGCATTGCCCTGTCCTGGGTCCTGTTGACCATTGTTAATGTGGTGGGAAGTGTATCCTTCTCCCTGAACGGAACCGTAATCATCGTATCCATCCTGTTTTCCCTGGTGATCGGTGTGGTGTTCGGTATGTACCCCGCTAACAAGGCGGCCACCATGCTGCCCATCGATGCTTTGCGATATGAAGGATAAAATAAATACTGGCAAATAAAAATACCCCGGAAATCCTTGGACAAGAAAGGATTTCCGGGGTATTTCAGGTTTTTATCTTAAGCGGGGTACGGGAGTCGAACCCGCCTCCGAGCCTTGGGAAGGCCCTGTACTACCGATGTACTAACCCCGCAGATAAACCGGGAATAAAAAAAGCGCGAGACGGGATTCGAACCCGCGACCCTCGCCTTGGCAAGGCGATACTCCACCACTGAGCCACTCGCGCATAAGAGCAGGTGATGAGAATCGAACTCACGTTCTCAGCTTGGAAGGCTGATGTTCTACCATTGAACCACACCTGCGTATTCATTTTTGACACGACTGTTATTATAGCAGAGGCCCTATGGGGTGTCAAGAAAAAAAGAAAGAAAATTAATATTTCCGGAAATTTGCAAAAATAACGGCGTCCATTGGCAAAGAATGGTTTTTTTCTGAAAAGATATGGTATAATAGTGATGGCCTGTGTAAAAATGCGTAAAACAGGTCGAAAACGAGGCAAAAGGATAGAGGAAAATATACAGTGAAGATCAAGGCAATTATATACACCTCCAATACCGGCTATACGAAAAAGTATGCCCGTCTGTTGGCACTGAAAACAGGGCTGGAGGCATTTGAACTGGGAAACGTTCCCGGGAAGATTGGAAAGGATGATCCCGTTATCTATCTGGGGTGGCTGAAGGCCGGTCGACTTATGGGCCTTCCCCAGGCGGCAAAGCAGTATACACTGGCGGCGGTAGGCGTCGTGGGTCTGGGGGCACAAAGCAGTGCTCAGGCAGCAGCGGTGCAGAAAGCCTATCGTCTTACTGTACCGGTATTTTATTTCCAGGGCGGCTTCAATATGGACCGACTGAAGGGCATGGATCGCCTGCTGATGCGGTGTATGATCAAGCTGCGCCTGCCGGCACTGGAAAAGAAAAAGGAGCGGACACCGGAGGAAGAAGAGAGATTGACATTTTACAGGGAGGGGGGAGACAAGGTCAGTGAAAAGAACCTGGGATCCATTCTCCGTTGGTACGAGCAGCAGTAGCTGCTGTGAAAAAATGGAAAACCTTTGACATCCCCTTTGTTTTTACTTATTATATAGTTCGGGGGTTCACAAAAGAACTAAGGAGAAGTTTGATATGTATACAATGATCACGGAATTGCTCAGCGGTCTGGCTCTGTTCCTGTTCGGTATGAAGTTCATGAGCGAGAGTCTGCAGAAGGCAGCCGGTGAAAAGTTGAGAGGTATTCTCAATTCCGTTACCAAAAACAAGATCTCAGCGGTACTGTTCGGCGCACTGTTTACAGCGATTATTCAGTCCTCAGGTGCAACGACGGTTATGGAGGTCAGTTTTGTCAATGCAGGCATTATGACCCTGGAAAAATCAGTGGGCATTACCTTTGGTGCAAATATCGGTACTACCATCACTTCACAGCTGGTTTCCTTAAAGCTGACAGCGGTGGCGCCCTTTATTATCTTTATAGGTGCATCCATTATCATGTTTGGTAAGAAACCGATTATGCGTAAGGTGGCAGAGGTTATTTTCGGTTTCGGCGCACTGTTTCTGGGTATCAATTTTATGACGGGAGCCCTGGGAAGCTTACAGGATTTCCCGGTGATCATGGGTATCTTTTCCTATCTGGATCGCCCGCTGGTGGCCATCCTTATCGGATTTGCCCTTACGGTTATCGTACAGAGCTCTTCTGTAACGGTCAGTGTGCTGGTACTTCTGGCTGACTCCGGCCTGGTAGGGCTGGGAGCCTGTATCTACTTTATTCTGGGTGCCAATATCGGTTCCTGTACACCGGCGGTTATGGCAGCCTGGAATGCCAACAAGGACGCCAAGAGAACAGCCCTTGTGCATGTGCTGTTCAATGTGATCGGTATGATCGTGATCTCCATTATCATGATCTTTGCCAAGGATCAGATCATTAACGGTATCGCCTCTATCAACGGCGCTACCAATTACAAGCGTTTCGTTGCCAATGCAGATACCATCTTCAAGATATTCCAGTGTATTATCCTTCTGCCGGTATCCAATCAGCTGGTTGCCCTGGTGCGCAGACTGATTCCGGACAGCGCAACAACAGGAGACAATCTGGACGAAAAGAGACTGCTCTACATTGGCCGCAATATGAAATTCGTGGAGTCCACAGCTCTGATCGATACCATGCAGGAGATCGAGCGTATGGCACATATGGTACAGGAAAACCTGGATATGGCCAGAGACGCCCTGCTGTATGATGAGCTGGACAACAGCGAGATCATTCGTAAGCGGGAAAGCTACATAGATTATCTGAGTCACGCCATTACAGAGTTTTTGGTGGACACCAACAAATACCAGCTGCCGCTGGCAGATGCCGCCCGTATCGGTAGCCTGTTCCATGTGGTTATCGATATCGAGAGAATCGGTGATCATGCGGTGAATATTCTGGAATCCGCTGAGAAGAAGCGGGACAGCAACATCAAGTTTACCGATGAGGGACATGACGAGATGATCGATATTTTCGCCTATGTTACCAATATTTACGATGCTGCTATCAAGATGTTTGCCACCTCCGATCAGTCTCTTCTGGGAGAGATCGATTATATGGAGAGTATGATCGACCAGAAACAGATCGAGTACCAGGAGGGTCATGTGCGCCGTATGTCCATGGGACGCTGTTCTATTGAGGCCGGTTTGATCTTCACCGATCTGCTTATCGGTCTGGAGCGTATCGGCGATCATGCGGAAAATATCGCTTACTCTGTAGTAGAGAAGGATAAGCCCCAGGGGGAGCTTGACGTTTGAAATAATTAAGACTATGATACTTCGTGACGGATGCGTTGCGATGGAGGCTGCCGCATTTCCTGCGGCAGTCTTTTTGTATAAAAAGACAGGAGAAAGGATATCGGACTTATGGAAAGAAAAAATGTATGGGCCGGCTATACCCAGGAACAGCTGACACAGCTGGAAGCTCTGGCAAAGGAGTATCGCAGATTTCTGGATAAGGGAAAAACAGAAAGAGAGTGTGTGAAGGAGTCAGTTGCCCTGGCTGAGGCAGCAGGCTATGAGGATCTGGAGGCCGTTATCCGTGAAGGGAAAAAGCTTCAGCCCGGAGATAAGGTATATGCAGTTAATATGAAGAAAAGCGTGGCGCTGTTTCATATCGGAACAGGCAGCCTGGAACAGGGTATGCGTATCCTGGGGGCACATATTGATTCCCCCAGACTGGATCTGAAGCAGAATCCCCTTTATGAGGACACGGAAATGGCCCTTCTGGATACCCATTATTACGGTGGTATCAAGAAATACCAGTGGGTCACCATTCCCCTGGCTCTCCACGGTGTAGTAGCCAAAAAGGATGGTTCCGTGATCGAGCTTTCCATCGGCGAGAAGGAAGAGGATCCGGTACTGTGTATCAGTGATCTGCTGATCCATCTGGCCGGAAAACAGATGGAGAAAAAGGCCAGCACCGTGATCGAGGGGGAAAGCCTGGATGTTCTGGTGGGCAGCCGTCCCCTGAAGTCGGAGGAGGACAAGGAGATCAAGGAGGCCTTCAGCGCTTATATTCTGGATATTCTGCAGAAGGAATACGGCATGGAGGAAGAGGATTTCCTTTCTGCTGAGATCGAGGTAGTACCGGCAGACAAGGCCCGGGACTGCGGTCTGGATCGCAGTATGGTTCTGGCCTACGGCCATGATGACCGTGTCTGCGCCTACACTTCTCTGGTGGCTATGCTGGAGGCGGAAACTCAGGAAAAGACCCTTTGCTGCCTGCTGGTGGACAAGGAAGAGATCGGCAGCGTAGGTGCTACCGGTATGCAGTCTGCCTTCTTTGAAAATGCTGTGGCAGAGGTGATGAATGCCCTGGGGATTTACAGTGAGCTTCTGGTGCGTCGGTGTCTGCGAAACAGCGTGATGTTGTCCAGCGATGTCAGTGCAGCCTACGATCCCAATTACGCCAGCTTTTTCGAAAAGAAAAATGCCGCCTATTTCGGTCGTGGCCTGGTGCTGAATAAATACACCGGTTCCCGGGGAAAATCCGGCTCCAACGACGCCAATGCAGAGTTTATTGCGGATATCCGCAGAATTTTTGATGACAATGATGTGGCCTTCCAGACGGCAGAGCTGGGCAAGGTAGATATCGGCGGCGGCGGAACCATTGCCTATATTTCCGCACTGTACGGCATGAACGTTATTGACAGCGGTGTGGCACTGCTGAATATGCATGCTCCCCAGGAAATTGCCAGCAAAGCGGATATTTACGAGGCAAAAAAGGGTTACGCAGCATTTTTAAAGGAAGCATAAGATAACAGGAGATACCATGAAAGCAGTTCTTGGGGCTATCAATGCAAAATATATCCATTCCAACCTGGCGGTGTACTGCCTGCGGGCCTATGCCCGGCAGCAGGGCCACCAGGTGGAACTGAGAGAATATACCATCAATCAGAATCCGGAGGAAATCCTGAAAAGTCTATATCAGGAGAGGCCGGATTTTCTGGCGTTGTCCTGCTATATCTGGAATATTACCCAGGTAAAGGAACTGGGGAGAGAGCTGCACAAGCTTCTTCCCCAACTGCCCATCTGGGTGGGAGGACCGGAGGTGTCGTATGACGCACCGGTCTTTTTGCAGGAAAATCCCTGGGCGACCGGGGTAATGCGGGGAGAAGGGGAGGAAACCTTTGCCCAGCTTTTGACATCATACCGGGAAAATCGGGCCCTTAGGGCTATACAGGGCATTACCTGGAGAGATCCCCAGGGAGATATTGTGAGCAATCCGGATCGCCCGGTGATGGATCTGTCCCTGGTACCCTTCCCCTATGAGGATCTTAAAGGATTTGAAAACAGGATCATTTACTACGAATCCAGCCGGGGATGTCCCTTCTCCTGCAGCTACTGTCTGTCCTCTGTGGACAAGCGTCTGCGGTTTCGGGATCTTTCTCTGGTGCTGCCGGAGCTGCAGTTTTTCCTGGATCACAAGGTTCCCCAGGTGAAATTTGTGGATCGTACCTTTAACTGCCGCCATACCCATGCCCGTGCCATCTGGCGCTATCTGACAGAGCATGATAACGGTATTACCAATTTCCATTTTGAGGTGGCCTCGGATCTGTTGGAGGAAGAGGATCTGGAACTGATCTCCGCCATGCGGCCGGGGCTGATCCAGCTGGAGATCGGTGTACAGTCCACCAACGATACAACCATTACGGAGATCCACCGGAAAATGGATCTGGAAAAGGTATCCTCCAATGTAAAACGGATCAAGGCCATGCACAACGTGCACCAGCATCTGGATCTTATTGCAGGACTGCCCTATGAGGATCTGGACAGCTTTCACCGTTCCTTTAATCAGGTCTTTGCCCTGGAACCGGATCAGCTGCAGCTGGGCTTTCTGAAAGTATTGAAGGGATCCTATATGCAGCAGATGGCGCCGACCTATGGCTGTGTGTACCGGGATCGAGAGCCCTATGAGGTGCTGTATACAAAATGGCTGTCCTACGGGGATGTACTTCGCCTGAAAGGGGTGGAGGAGATGGTGGAGGTGTACTACAATTCCGCCCAGTTTACCCATACACTGCCGGTATGTATAGCACTTTTCCCGG
>CAZUBP010000004.1:0-19453 GCA_964618605.1 uncultured Lachnospiraceae bacterium
ATCAGGCAACAGTTACCTGCAACTGTGGCAACACATTCGTTACAGGTTCTACAAAAGAGGATCTTCACGTTGAGATCTGCTCCAAATGTCATCCTTTCTACACAGGACAGCAGAAGGCTACATCCGCTCGCGGACGTATCGAGAGATTCAACAAGAAATATGGTGTGAAATAATCATCCATAACAGAGTTGACGTGATTAGGTTGAGGTCGGCAGATCTCAACCTATTTTCATACTTACAGATAATTTTGTCAATGAAAGTTGGCAGCACAGGGGTATTGGGGGTAAAAGGATGAAGTCATCAAATATTGGTGGTCAGGCTGTACTGGAAGGTATTATGATGCGGCACAAGGATGTGTATTCTGTGGCTGTGCGCAAGCCGGACGGAGAGATCGAGGTAAAGGTAGAGCCGTACAAGGCGTTGATTCCCTGGAAGGGGGCCTACAAATTGCCGATTCTTAGGGGAGTGTGCAGCTTTCTGGAATCCCTTGTGATCGGTACGAAATGCCTGATGTATTCTTCCACCTTCTATGAGGAGGAAGAGGAGGAAAAACCCAAGACAGAGGAAGAGATGAAAAAGAGGGAAAAAGAGGACAAGGCTATGGTCACTTCGGCTATCGCCCTTTCCCTGGTGCTTTGCATCGGTCTTTTCATTATGCTGCCCTATTTCGCTTCCCGGCTTCTCAGACTGGCAACCACCTCTGAGACGCTGATCACGATTTTGGAGGCGGTGCTGCGACTGCTGATCTTTTTCGGCTATATTTTGGTGATTTCCCGGATGGAGGACATCCGGAGAACCTTTATGTATCATGGTGCTGAACATAAATGTATCAACTGTATTGAGCATGGCATGGAATTAAACGTGGAAAACGTAATGAAAAGCTCCCGGGAGCATAAACGCTGTGGTACCAGCTTTCTGTTCTTTGTGGTGGTAGTCAGTGTGATTTTCTTCCTGTTTATCCATGTGAGTTCACCTGTGGGACGGATCGTGATCCGTCTGCTGCTGATCCCTGTGATCGCGGGAGTCTCTTTTGAGATCATCCGCCTGGCGGGAAGCAGTGATCATCCCCTGGTGAGCCTGCTTAGCAAGCCGGGACTTCTGCTCCAGAGAATGACAACGGCGGAGCCGGACGCTTCCATGGTGGAGGTGGCCATTGCCGCTGTAGAGGCCGTATTTGACTGGAAGGCCTATCTGGCAGAAAACGGAATTGAGGTTAAAGAAAAATGACCCTTCGGGAATGGTTGACAATGGCAGGAAAGGAGCTGGCAGCAGCAGGGATTGCTGAGGCTGACAGTGACGCCTGGATCCTGCTGGCCCATGAAACCGGCATCAGCCGCATGACCTACAGTCTGGACAGCCATCGCAGACTGGAGACGGCGCAGGCTGACCGGCTGAATCGAGATCTGCTGTTGCGAAAACAGCATATACCGGTGCAGCAGATTACCGGGGAAGCCTGGTTTATGGGATATGTTTTTGAAGTAAATGAACATGTATTGATTCCCCGACTGGATACGGAGGTGCTGGTGGAGGCGGTACTGAGCCGCAGCCAGGATGTGCCCGTGGCACCAGACGGAAAAAAGCAGGTGTTGGATATGTGCACCGGAAGCGGATGTATTTTGCTGACACTGTTAAAGGAAAACGAAGAGTTTTGCGGTACCGGGGTGGATATTTCCCCGGAAGCCCTGGCTGTAGCTAAGAGAAATGCCCGTCGGCTGGAGGCAGAGGCGGATTTTGTGCACAGTGACCTGTGGGAGAAGGTAACGGGAACCTACCAGGTGATCGTGTCCAATCCCCCCTACATCGTTCGCGATGTGGTGGAAACGCTGGAGACAGAGGTAAAAGATCACGAACCCATGCTGGCTTTGGACGGTGGTGAGGACGGACTGTCCTTTTATCGCCGGATCGTTGCCCGGGCCGGAGAATATCTGGCAGAGGGAGGTCTGCTGGCCTTTGAGATCGGCTACGATCAGGGGGAGGCGCTGCGACAGATGCTTGACAGTGCCGGATACCGCAAAATAGAGATCCTGAAGGATCTGGCAGGACTTGACCGGGTGGCTTTGGGATGGAAATACAGATAAACATCAGGAGGTATAGTGGATGTTTGATAATTCGATGATAGAAAAAATGGAGACACTGCAGCTTAGATTGCAGGAGATTTTAAATGCCTTAAATGAGCCGGGAGTTGCCGGGGATTCTGCCCGTTTTCAGCAGCTGATGCGGGATCAGGCGGAGCTGCAGCCGGTGGTGGATACCTATCTTGCCTACAAAAAATGTCAGGAGACCATTGATGACAGCCTGATGCTTCTGGATGAGGAAAAGGACGAGGAAATGCGGGAAATGCTGAAGGAAGAGCTTTCCGACGCCAAGAAGAATATTGGGGAGCTGGAACAGCAGCTGAAGCTGGCCCTGCTGCCCAAGGATCCTAACGATCAGAAGAATGTTATCGTGGAGATCCGTGCCGGTGCCGGCGGAGATGAGGCTGCCCTTTTTGCAGCGGAGATCTATCGTATGCTGGTAAAATATGCGGAGAGCCGCAGATGGAAGGCAGAGATGCTGAGCTTAAACGAGAACGGTATCGGCGGCTTCAAGGAAGTTACCTTTATGATCAATGGTGCAGGGGCCTATTCCCGTCTGAAATACGAGAGTGGTGTGCATCGTGTACAGCGTGTACCGGAGACTGAGTCCGGCGGCCGTATCCATACCTCTACCATTACCGTGGCTATTATGCCTGAGGCAGAGGAGATCGATTTTGAGCTGGATCTCAACGAGTGTAAGTTTGACGTATTCCGTGCCTCCGGTAACGGTGGTCAGTGTGTTAATACCACCGACTCTGCGGTGCGTCTGACCCATATCCCCACAGGTATCGTGATCTCCTGTCAGGATGAGAAATCTCAGCTAAAAAACAAAGACAAGGCCATCAAGGTGCTGCGTTCCCGTCTGTATGATCTGGAGATGCAGAAACGCCATGATGCAGAGGCTGAGGCGAGAAGAAGCCAGGTAGGTACCGGCGATCGCTCAGAGAAGATCCGTACCTACAATTTCCCGCAGGGACGTGTGACGGATCACAGAATC
Source organism: uncultured Lachnospiraceae bacterium (assembly GCA_964618605.1). Classification (GTDB taxonomy): domain Bacteria; phylum Bacillota; class Clostridia; order Lachnospirales; family Lachnospiraceae; genus UBA11957. Next base: position 3,073 of record CAZUBP010000004.1, read on the forward strand.
AAATATACCAGCCATCGGCTGAATGAGATCCTGAACGGTGATCTGGATGAATTGATCGACCAGCTGACCAGCGCCGATCAGGCAGCCAAGCTGGCAAAATTAAAGGATTGATATGAGACATAAAGATCTGGATATGGCCAGAGAGATTGCCCTTCGGGTGGCAGAAGCCGGCGGAAGTACCTACTATGTGGGAGGCTGCGTCCGGGACAAGCTCATGGGCATTGACAATAAGGATATAGATATAGAGATCCACGGCATTACCCCGGAAAAGCTGGGGGATATCCTGGATCATCTGGGAAAAAGAACAGAAATGGGTGCCAGCTTCGGTATCTACGGTCTCCGGGGATACGGGCTGGATATCGCCATGCCCCGAAAAGAGGAAGCCACCGGAAGAGGCCATAAGGATTTTGCGGTGTATGTAGATCCTTTCCTTGGCACCTATAAGGCGGCTCTTCGCCGGGATTTTACCATGAATGCCCTGATGGAGGATGTGCTCACCGGGAAAGTGGTGGATCATTTCGGAGGAATAGAGGATCTGCATAAGGGAGTGCTGCGGCATGTCAACAGCGCCACCTTTGTGGAGGACCCCCTGCGGGTGCTGCGGGCGGCGCAGTTTGCGGCAAGATTCGGTTTTTCAGTGGCAGAGGAGACTCTGGAGCTGGCAAAGACTATGGATCTGTCTGCCCTGGCCAGTGAACGGATCATGGGAGAGCTGGAGAAGGCGCTGTTAAAGGCGGATACCCCTTCCGTATTTTTCCGTGAGATGAAGAAGATGGAGCAGCTGGATATCTGGTTTCCCGAGCTTATCCGGGAGGATTGGGACCACAGTCTGGAGATCCTGGATCAGGCAGCAGCCTGTCGGGAACAGGGGGCAAATCCCCTGGGCTTTATGCTGTCGGCTCTTGCCCTGGCTATCCCTGAACCGGAAAAGGTAAAGCCCTTTCTGGGAAGGCTGACGGCAGAGGTACAGCTGAAAAAATATGTGCTGAATATGGTAGATCTGCATCGGTGTCCCCACCGGCTCTATCTGGACAAGGCAGAGGAAAAAGCCACAAATGTTATGTTTGATAAGGCTGTGGATCCCCGGGGATTGCTCCTTTTGTCTGCCTGCCAGCAGAAGGATGCCCTGGATACACCTCAGTACAGCCAGGAAATGGCCTTTCTGGAGAAACGACTGGAGATTTTCCGGGAGATCGATCAACGTCCCGAGGTTATGGGGGCTGATCTGGTGCGGGCCGGACTGAAGCCGGGACCGGCTTTTTCCTCTATTCTCGCCTATGCCCACGACCTGAAGCTTTCCGGCGTGGAAAAAGAGGAGGCGCTGCCTCTGGTGCTGGCCCGGGCAGAGGAACAGGGACTGGCGTAGGCCGGTCGGTTGACGAATTTTACCGGTGTGACTATAATAGAAAGAGTTTGAGGGAAGATATAAAGACATAAGACAGAGCGGAGGATCACTTCACCTGTTGATTTGGAGGATAATAATGGGAAAATATTTTGGAACAGACGGCTTTCGCGGAGAGGCGAATGTAAATCTGACAGTAGAGCATGCCTATAAGGTAGGACGTTTCCTGGGCTGGTATTTCGGCCGGGAACATAAGGCACAGATCGTTATCGGTAAGGATACCAGAAGAAGCAGCTATATGTTTGAATATTCCCTGGTTGCCGGACTTACGGCTTCCGGAGCAGATGCTTTCCTGCTGCACGTAACCACTACCCCCAGTGTGGCCTATGTGGTGCGTACAGATGAATTTGACTGCGGTATCATGATCTCTGCCAGCCATAATCCCTTCTATGATAATGGGATTAAGCTGATCAACGGCAACGGACAGAAAATGGAAGCGGATATCGAGGCACAGATAGAGGACTATATTGACGGCAAGCTGCCGGAGATCCCCTTTGCTCATAGAGACAATATCGGCCGCACGGTGGATTTTGTAGCCGGCAGAAACCGGTATATCGGTTACCTGATTTCCATTCCCACCCGTTCCTACAAGAACTGGAAGGTGGGTATCGACTGTGCCAACGGCAGTGCTTCTTCCGTGGCCAAGAGCGTATTTGATGCCCTGGGAGCCAGTACCCACGTGATCAACAATACTCCCGACGGCACCAATATTAACAGAGAGTGCGGTTCCACTCATATTGCCTATCTGCAGCAGTATGTGAAGGAGCATCATCTGGATGTGGGCTTCGCCTATGATGGGGATGCTGACCGCTGTATTGCCGTGGACGAGAACGGCCGGGTAATTGACGGCGATCTGATCCTGTATGTCTGCGGTAAATATATGAAGGAAAAAGGACAGTTAAACAACGACACCATCGTTACTACAGTGATGTCCAACATCGGTCTGTACAAGGCCTGTGACAGAGAGGGCATCCTTTACGAGCAGACAGCCGTAGGTGACAAGTATGTCAGCGAAAATATGCAGGCCAACAGCCACAGTCTGGGAGGCGAGCAGTCCGGACATATTATTTTTAACCGCTATGCAACTACAGGAGACGGTATCCTTACTTCTCTGATGATCATGGAGGTGCTGACCAGAAAGAAAACTACCCTGGGAACACTGGCAGGAGAGGTAAAGATCTATCCCCAGATCCTGAAAAATGTGCGGGTTGCCGATAAGAAAACAGCCAGAGAAAATCCGGCTATGCAGGCTGAGGTAGCCAAGGTGGCAGAAGCTCTGGGTACGGAAGGCCGTATCCTGGTGAGAGAAAGCGGCACAGAGCCTCTGATCCGTGTTATGGTAGAGGCTGCAGATGACAAAACTTGCGAAAAATATGTAGATCAGGTGATTGCTGTGATGGAGCAGGAGGGCCTGGTACTGAAATAAGGGAGACTACCCATGAAACACGGGACAAAGATGGCGGCTGCAGTGCTGCTGGCGGTAATGCTGACAGGCTGCGGAAGTAAGGTGGATCAATTATACAGCGATGGTATGAAATATCTGGAGGATGGCAGCTATCAGCAGGCGGCGACCTGTTTTGAACAGGGACTGGAGACAGATAAACGTCTGGCGGAAAACTACCGGGGACTGGGTATCGCTTACTATGAGCTGGAAGAGTATGAATCTGCCATTACCATGCTGAAACAGAGTCTGGAGGAGATGGAGGAGGAAAACGACGCCTTCACCATCGATGTATATTATTATCTGGCAGAGTCCTACAGAGCCAGAGGCGAGCTGGTAAGGGCTGCGGAAGCCTACACCAAACTGCTGGAATACACCCATACAGCCGAGGCCTATGAGAAACGGGGCATGGTATATATGGAAAAGGGTGACAGCGACCGTGGACTGAAGGACTTTGAAAAGGCAGTGGCGCTGGATGACAGCTATGAAGTGAGCTGGGAAATATATACGGCCTGTTGTGAATACAACATGGAAAAAGAAGGCATTACTATTCTGGAACAGGCTTTGGACAGCGATGACGAGGATAAGAACAGCGTAGAGGATTATTATTATCGGGGACTGTTTAACTATACCCTGGGATATTACGACAAGGCCCGGGATGAGCTTTTGCAGGCGGTGAACAAGGATTCCGATGATGCCCGGCTGCTTTTGGGAAAGGTATATCTGGCTATGGATGATGTGGTCAGTGCCCGCTCCCTGTATCAGGAGTATCTGTCCAGAAACGAGAACAGTGCCGAGGCCTACAACGGTCTGGCCCTTTGCAGTATTGCCCAGGAGGATTACGACGAGGCTCTTTCCCAGATCGAACAGGGACTTTCCGTGGCGGCAGAGGATGACCAGCAGAGCCTTTTGTTCAACCGTATCGTGGTATATGAAAACAAGCTGGATTTTGAGCAGGCTAAGACGTATATGACGGAATATTTGCAGAAATATCCCGGCGACGAGGATGCCATCCGAGAAAATCAGTTTTTACAGAGCAGGTAAGAAAAATATGTTGATAAATGAACCCACCAGAGAAAGCTATATTTTGATTGGTGTGCAGACTCCCAATCCCCAGGGCTATATTTCTATGGAAGATTCCCTGAAGGAGCTGGGAGAACTGGTGAGAACAGCCGGAGCCGATGCTGTGGCAACGGTTATACAGAATGCAGAGCGTATACATCCGGGGACGTATATGGGCAGCGGTAAGCTGGAGGAGATCCGACAGCTGCTGACGGTGATGGATGCAGACGGGGTGGTATGTGATGACGAGCTGTCTCCCGCCCAGATGAACAATCTGGAACAGATACTGGACTGCAAGGTATTGGACAGAACTATGGTGATTCTGGATATCTTTGCCGCCAGAGCCAGAAGCAGTGAGGGTAAGATCCAGGTGGAGCTGGCCCAGCTCAGATATCGCTCAGCAAGGCTGGTAGGTATGCGAGCCTCCCTTTCCCGACTGGGAGGCGGTATCGGTACCCGCGGACCCGGTGAGAAAAAGCTGGAAATGGACCGGCGACTGATCCATAACCGCATCAGTAAGCTGAAAGAGGAGCTGGAGACGGTGCAGAAGCATCGGGATCTTATTCGCAGCAAGCGAAAGGAAAACAATATCCCTACGGCAGCTATTGTGGGGTATACCAATGCCGGTAAATCCACTTTCCTGAATAGAATGACCGGCTCCGATGTGCTGGAGGAGGACAAGCTGTTTGCTACGCTGGATCCCACGACTCGTGTGCTGGAGCTGGAAAAAGGGCAGCAGCTGCTGTTGACAGACACTGTAGGTTTTATTCATAAGCTTCCCCATCATCTGATCGAGGCTTTTAAGAGTACTCTGGAGGAAGCAAAATACGCAGATTATATTATCCACATTGTAGATGCTTCAGATCCCCTGCGGGATATGCATATGCAGGTGGTGTACGATACCCTTCATGACTTGGAAGCGGATCAGAAAAAGATATTGACACTGTTTAACAAATGCGACTGTCTGGAGGAACGCCAGGGTCTGGTGGATCGCCGGGCAGAAAAAACGGTACAGATCTCCGCCCTCACAGGAGAGGGGCTGACGGAATGCTGTGAGGCACTGTCGGAGCTTTTGTTGGAAGGCTACATCCTGCTGGAACGGGTATTTCCCTATCAGGAGGCAGGACTTTTACAGCTGATTCGCCGGGAAGGCCAGCTTCTGGAGGAGGAATACCTGGCGGAAGGCATTCGCATCAAGGCTAATGTGCCCATTGCTATTTACGGCAGATTAAGCGAAGTATAACAATATAAGACAAAAAGAATCCCCCGCTGCGGACATAGCAGCGGGGGATTTTTGCAGGCTGAATTAGAACAGCTTATTTGTTTTTCTCAACCTCGGCCATTTTCATAGCACGAACCTTCAGGGGCAGACCGAAGAGGGTGATGAAGCCTGCGGCATCGTGGTGATCGTAGAGATCGCCGGTAGTGAAGGATGCCAGAGACTCGCTGTACAGGCTGTAGGGGGATGTGGTTCCGGCCTTGATGATGTTGCCTTTGTACAGTTTGAATTTAACTTCACCGGTTACATATTTCTGCGTGGAGGTAACGAATGCCTGAACAGCCTCACGAAGGGGTGTGAACCATTTTCCTTCGTAAACGATCTGAGCCATCAGGTTACCCATATCTTTCTTTGTTTTCAGGGTCTCACGATCCAGTACCAGCTCTTCCAGCTGCTGCTGTGCTTCCATCAGGATAGTTCCTCCGGGAGTCTCGTATACACCACGGGATTTCATACCAACAACACGGTTTTCTACGATATCTACAATACCGATACCATGTTTTCCGCCCAGAGCGTTCAGCTCACGGATAATATCGGAAACTTTCATCTTTTTGCCGTTTACGCTGGTGGGAACACCGGACTCAAAGGTCATGGTTACATACTCGCCCTCGTCGGGAGCTTTCTCCGGGCTGACACCCAGAACCAGCAGATGATCGAAATTGGGCTCATTGGAGGGATCCTCCAGCTCCAGTCCCTCATGGCTGATGTGCCACAGGTTACGGTCACGGCTGTAGCTTGTATCAGCGGAGAAGGGAAGATTGATGCCATGAGCCTGGCAGTAAGCGATCTCGGATTCGCGGGAATCCATGGTCCACTTGTCATCACGCCATGCAGCGATGATCTTCAGATCGGGAGCCAGAGCCTTGATACCCAGCTCAAAACGGATCTGGTCATTTCCCTTACCGGTAGCACCGTGGCAGATAGCTGTAGCGCCTTCTTTTCTGGCGATCTCTACCAGCTTTTTGGCGATACCGGGACGTGCCATGGAAGTACCCAGCAGGTATTTGTTCTCGTATACGGCACCGGCCTGTACACAGGGAATAATATAGTCCTCGCAGAATTCATCTACGATATCTTCAATGTATAATTTGGATGCGCCGCAGGAGATGGCTCTCTCTTCCAGACCATCCAGCTCCTCGCCCTGGCCGCAGTCGATGCAGCAGCAGACAACGTCGTAGTCATAGTTCTCTTTCAGCCACGGAATAATAGCTGTGGTATCCAGACCGCCGGAATAGGCTAAAATAACTTTTTCTTTCATGATGTATCCTCCTCAATATTGATAAAAAATATCTGTTGTATTCACTGCAACCTACTATACAACAAGCTTTTCGTAAAATCAACCCCCAAATTAATAAAAATTCACAGCATATGCATAAAAACAGGGATAATATGCATAAATATGCAAAAAGTCGAATAAAATTGCAAGTTATACTTTACTTCTAAAAAGAAGTGGTATATGATAACAGAAGTTCTTTTATAAAATAAGGAAAGAAAAGCCTAAAACGCTGAAAAAAGATAGATCAAGGAGAAAAAACATGATTAAAGCAGGTATTATCGGATCCACCGGTTATGCGGGATCCGAGCTGGTAAGGCTGCTCATGGGTCACAAGGATGTGGAGATCGTCTGGTACGGTTCCCGCAGCTATATTGATCAGAAATATGCGGCTGTATATAGAAATATGTTTGAGATCGTAGACGATGTCTGCATGGATGACAATATGGAGGAGCTGGCTAACCGGGTGGATGTGATCTTTACCGCTACCCCCCAGGGCCTGTGTGCTTCCTTAGTTAATGAAGAGATCCTGTCCAAAGTAAAGATCATCGACCTCAGTGCGGATTTCCGCCTGAAGGATGTAAAGGTATATGAGGAGTGGTACAAGCTGGAGCATAAGTCTCCCCAGTATCTGGAGGAAGCAGTTTACGGTCTGTGCGAGGTAAACCGTGAAGCAGTGAAGAAGGCCAGGATCGTAGCTAATCCGGGCTGCTATACCACCTGTTCCATTCTGACTACCAGACCCCTGGTGGCAGAGGGACTGATCGATCCCAATACCCTGATCATTGACGCCAAATCCGGTACCTCCGGTGCCGGCAGAGGAGCCAAGCTTCCCAACCTTTACTGTGAGGTAAATGAAAATATGAAGGCCTATGGCGTGGCAACTCACCGCCATACACCGGAGATCGAGGAGCAGCTTTCCTATGCCTGCCATCAGCCGGTGACCATCAACTTTACCCCCCATCTGGTGCCCATGAACAGAGGCATCCTGGTAACGGCCTATGCCAGCCTGAAACCGGGAACCACAGCCCAGGAGGTAAGAGCTGTATACGAGAAGTATTATAATAAGGAAAAGTTTGTTCGTGTACTGGAGGAAGGTGAGTGCCCCGAGACAAAATGGGTCGAGGGAAGCAATTACGTGGATATCAATTTTAAAATTGATCCCAGAACCAACCGTATCATTATGATGGGTGCTTTGGACAACCTGGTTAAGGGAGCTGCCGGTCAGGCAGTACAGAATATGAATCTTCTCTTTGGCTTTGATGAGGATGAGGGCCTGAGACAGGTTCCCATGTTCCCGTAAGAAAGAATACATGAGAAAAAATCACGTAAATCATATAGATAAATAAGGAGAACAGCCACGCGCTGGGAGAGACGTATGAGTATACAGATAATGGAAGGCGGCGTAACAGCCCCCAAGGGATTTTCGGCGGCAGGTATCGCTGCCGGTGTAAAGAAAGCAAATGTAAAGGATATGGCTATGATCTACAGCCAGGTACCCTGCAAGGCAGCCGGTACCTTTACCACCAATGTGGTGAAGGCGGCTCCGGTAAAATGGGACAGACAGGTCTGTGAGGAAAGCCCCTTTGTTCAGGCAGTGGTGATGAACAGTGGTGTGGCCAATGCCTGTACCGGGGAAGAGGGCATGGGCTATTGCAAACGCATGGCGGATAAAGCCGGGGAAGTCTTAGGCGTTCCGGGAAATGCCGTTTTGGTAGCCTCCACCGGTGTTATCGGCAGACAGCTGCCTATGGATACCATAGAAGCAGGTATTGAGAGCCTGCAGAAGGTGCTTTCTTCCAGTGTGGAAGCAGGTACGCTGGCAGCGCAGGCCATTATGACCACAGATACCCACAAGAAAGAGATCGCCCTCCAGTGTGAGATCGGCGGAAAAACCGTTACTCTGGGCGGTATGTGCAAGGGTTCCGGCATGATCCATCCCAATATGTGTACCATGCTGGGCTTTATTACCACAGATGCCGCTATCAGCGATGGGCTGCTGAAGAAGGCACTCCGGGCGGACATTGTTGATACCTACAACATGGTTTCTGTGGATGGGGACACCTCCACTAACGATACGGTGCTGCTTTTGGCTAACGGCCTGGCAGGCAATCCGGAGATCACCGAGGAAGGTGAGGATTACGCCGCTTTCTGTGAGGCACTCCATGAGATCAACGCCTATCTTTGCCGCCAGATCGCCGGAGACGGAGAGGGGGCCACAGCCCTGTTTGAGGTAAAGGTAGTGGGTGCTGCCACAAAGGAACAGGCCCGTATCTTAAGCAAATCCGTGGTATGCTCCAGCCTGACCAAGGCGGCTATTTACGGCCATGATGCCAACTGGGGACGCATCCTTTGCGCTATGGGCTATTCCGGTGCGGATTTTGATCCGGAAAAGGTAGATCTGTACTTTGAGAGCAAGGCAGGAAAGCTGCAGATCATCGAAAACGGTGTGGCCTGTGATTACAGCGAAGAGAAGGCGACGGAGATCCTTTCTGAGAAGGAAGTTACCGCAATCGCAGATATTAAACAGGGAACCGAGGAGGCCACAGCCTGGGGCTGCGATCTCACCTACGATTATGTAAAGATTAATGCGGATTATCGTTCCTGATGATCCGGTGGAAGAGGAGAAACAATGGTAGATCAGAAATTTTTGGATAAGGCAGAGGTGCTTATTGAGGCACTTCCTTACATTCAGCGTTTTAACCGTAAGGTTATTGTGATCAAATACGGCGGAAGCGCCATGATAGATGAAAAATTAAAGGAAAATGTTATTGCAGACTGCGTACTGTTAAAGCTGGTAGGCTTCAAGCCCATTATTGTTCACGGCGGCGGCAAGGAAATCAGCCGCTGGGTAGGCAAGGTAGGCATGGAACCCAAATTTATCAACGGTCTGCGGGTGACAGATGCCGAAACCATGGAAGTGGCTGAGATGGTGCTGAATAAGGTAAACAAGGAGCTGGTAAATCTGGTACAGCGCCTTGGGGTAAAGGCGATCGGTATCAGCGGCAAGGACGGCGAGCTTCTGAAGGTAGAAAAGAAGCTGTCCGACGGTCAGGATATCGGCTTCGTGGGGGAAGTGAAGGAGGTAAATCCCAAGATCCTCCATGATCTTCTGGATAAGGATTTCCTGCCTATCGTATGCCCCATTGGTATGGACGACGACTACAATACCTACAATATTAATGCGGATGATGCAGCCTGCGCTATTGCCAAGGCCATGGAAGCAGAAAAACTGGCTTTCCTTACGGATATCGAGGGCGTATACAAGGATGCCAACGATCGTAAGACCCTGATCTCTGAGCTGACCGTTTCCGAAACTGCCCAGCTGATGGAGGAGGGGTATGTTACCGGCGGTATGATCCCGAAGCTGAACAACTGTGTGGCAGCTATTGAGAACGGTGTTAACCGGGTACATATTCTGGATGGCCGTATCCCCCACTGCCTGCTGTTGGAGATCTTTACCAACAAAGGTATCGGAACTGCCATTTTGCGGGATGCAGAGGAGAAATATTACAAGACAAAGTAAGAGGAATAAGAAACATGAGTATGACAGCAAACGAATATAGAGAACTTACGGAGGAGTATGTACTTCATACCTACAACCGTTTTCCCCTGGTGCTGGAAAAGGGAGAGGGCATATACCTCTATGACGTAGATGGCAAAGGCTATATGGATTTTGCCTCCGGTATCGGTGTATTTGCTCTGGGCTACGGCAATGCAGCCTTCAACCAGGCACTGAAGGATCAGGTGGACAAGCTTATCCATACCTCCAACCTGTATTACAATGTTCCCCTGGGAACAGCAGCCCGTCATCTGGCAGAGAGCTGCGGTATGTCCAAGGTGTTTTTCACCAACAGCGGTACAGAGGCCATTGAGGGGGCCATCAAGGCAGCCCGTAAATATGCGTATCTCAGAGATCAGAGTACAGATCATGAGATCATTGCTATGAAGAGCTCCTTCCACGGCAGAAGTCTGGGCGCTCTTTCCGTTACCGGCAACACCCATTATCAGGAACCCTTTAAACCCCTGATCGGCGGTGTCCGTTTTGCGGATTTCAACGATATTGACAGTGTAAAGGCTCAGATCACAGAGAAAACCTGTGCTATTATTCTGGAGACTGTTCAGGGCGAGGGTGGTATTTTCCCCGCCAAGGCAGAGTTTTTGCAGGAGGTACGCCGGATCTGTGATGAGAAGGATATCCTGCTGATCCTGGATGAGATCCAGTGCGGTATGGGACGTACCGGCAGTATGTTTGCCTGGCAGCAGTACGGTGTTAAACCGGACATCATGACCTCCGCCAAGGCTCTCGGCTGCGGCGTTCCCGTAGGTGCTTTTGTGCTGAATGAAAAGACAGCCAAGGCTTCTCTGGTTCCCGGAGATCACGGTACCACCTACGGTGGAAATCCCCTGGCCTGCGCTGCTGTAAACGCTGTATTTGAGCAGTTTGAGGAGCTGCAGCTTTTGCAGCATGTTCAGGAAATCGCTGCCTATCTGGAGGAAAAACTGGATGCGCTGGCTGCAAAGCATAGCTGTATTCAGGAACGGAGAGGTATGGGCCTGATGCAGGGTCTGCAGCTGGAGGAAGGAAAGCCGGTAGGGGAGATCATCACCGCCGCCAGAGAGAAAGGCCTTCTGGTCATTTCCGCAGAACACAATGTGCTGCGTATGCTGCCTCCGCTGGTGATCACCAAAGCAGACGTGGACAAGGCTGTGGAGATCCTGGACAGCTGTTTCTAAATCCTATATGAAAATATGTGTGCTGTGAGAAAGGGAAGCTTTTCTCACAGCATTTTTTATGGCCGTAGCTTTGGCAGAAGCGTTGTTTTCCCTGGACTGCATAAAAAATCCCCCTATCGCACATAGTAGATATATCTGAGAAAAGGAGGCAAAAGACAGGATGGGTTGGTTGGTATCGGTGATATCCGGCATAATGATGAGCCTGCAGGGAATTTTTAACACAAAGGTGAAGGAACAGACCAGTCTGTGGGTCAGCACCCTTTGGGCGCAGCTTTCCGCCCTGCTGGTGTGCTTTTTGTGCTGGGCTATAGCGGAGGGAACGAGTATATGGACCCTGAAGGAGGTGACACCCAGGTATCTGCTGGGCAGCGGTATTCTGGGAGCAGGGATCACGGTGACGGTCATTCTGGGCATGCAGTGGATCGGTCCGGCCCAGGCCACCGCCTTTATTGTGGTGGCCCAGATCCTTTTTTCCTGGCTGACAGAGCGGTTTGGCTGGTTTGGGGTAGAAAAAACGGCCTTTTCCTGGCTGCAGCTGGCGGGAGTGGCGCTGGCTATTCTGGGACTTTTGTTGGTGCGTATGGCGGGAAAAGGAGAATAGTCTTGTAACAAAATCATTAGAGAGATATTACGCACTGTAAAAATTACACTAAAAAACCCAAGTTTATCTTGTAATATTTTGTAATATTCGTTAAGATATTCTATATGGGAGACGGGGAGAATCTGCCCAAAAGAGAGTGTATTGCGAAAGGAGCAAGTATGAAACAACACGATCTTTTGAACAGATTTTTTTCCGGAGAAGGTATTCTCCTGACAGCCCTTTTAGGGCTGCTTGTGCTGACCGGCTGTGCACAGGATCAGACGCAGTTTTTGGGAAAGGATGCGGCTGAAACGGTGTCGTTGGTATCCTCTGAGGTGGGGGATGCCACCCCGCAGGAGTCAGCGGATATATATGTATATGTCTGTGGTGCCGTGGAGCAGGAGGGGGTATATACTCTCCGGGAGGACGCCAGAGTGTTTGAGGCTGTGGAAGCAGCCGGCGGTTTTACAGAGGATGCGGCAACGGACAGTATCAATCAGGCCAGGAAACTGACCGACGGGGAGGAGCTGTATGTTCCCACCCGGGAAGAAGTCCTCTCCGGAGATGCAGCTTCCACGGAAGCCTCAGCCTCCGGCAAAGACAGCAAGGATGATAAGGTTAATATCAATACAGCGGACGCCCAGGAGCTGACCACCCTGACAGGGATAGGGGAGACCCGGGCACAGGCGATTATCCTCTGGCGGGAGGAAAACGGCGGTTTTTCTTCCATAGAAGATCTGAAAAATGTGGACGGCATAGGGGATAAGAGCTACGAAAAAATAAAAGACAGGATAACAGTGAACTGAGGAGAATAGAAGATGAGCAAAAAAGTTCTGGTTGTTGATGATGAAAAACTGATCGTAAAGGGAATTCGTTTCAGCCTGGAGCAGGGCTATAATTTTTTCTTTATTTTCCATATATTAATCTCCTACATTTGTTTTATGTATTTCTAACACTAAATTTCTATTATTAGTATCCATGTAGATATTTTTAATTGTACTAATAACTATATCTTCTTTATATCCTTGACTACAAGGATATACTACTACAGTCTTAACAAGAATTTCTTTCTTATCATTAAGGAATTTATTTTTATTTAAATAATCTTTTAATACTTCAGTAGTTAAGTCATCCATTTAATTCTTCCTTTTCTTTAGTTTCTTGTTCTTCTTTACAGTAAGCATCATCTGGATACTCTTCTGTACTAATACTTAAAGTACATTCACCATAGTAATCTTCATAAGGACAATTCATAAAACAATAATGAATCATTGTAGTTCCTTATAGTTTAATGATTAGTATTCTATATATCATATATAGAATAGTTATTCTCATGAATACATAATGTAATATCTTCTCATGTATACTACTTAATAATATAGCTAAATAGTACATAAGAAGTATTGTTACTATAATTAATACTATCATAATTCCGATAATGTAGTTCTTACTATTTCTCCATATTCATTAGTATAATAGATATCTTTTATACCTATATGAGTTAATAGTTTTTGACACAATGGACATGGTTTAGCATTACTTAATTTACGTTCTGTTTTAGATTGTTTAACTACAAGAATGGAACATCCTTTAAGTTTAGTCCAATCTAAATTCATAACACATGCTTGTTCTGCATGTAATGAATTAATATAATTTTTATGTTTATTAGGTATATTACTAGAAGATCTTATTCCATTATGATTAGAAGATAGAATACGTTTACCTTTGAATATAACTGCACCTACTTTAAATCTATAAGAAGATTTATTACATTCTTCTATAGCTTTAGTTATTATTCCTGATGTCATATTCTTCTTTCTTTGAATCAAGTAAAATGTTTGTTTTGTTTAGCATATCTGTATATTCTTTAATTTTACTTTGTAGCATATCTGTAGCATTTTCTATAGTTTTAATTTTCATTTCTTCTTCTGTGTATACTTTAAGCATATACTCATCATCGTATTCTTTAGATACATTATATGTAGCAAATAAGGCATATCTATGTGGAATATGGATAATAGTATAACCATCTTTAGGATAGCCTTTAAATCCTTCTTTGGTATAACACTCTGTAAAAGTATTATCTTTATAATTAAAAGTTAAAAGTCCTAACACCATAGTATGCTCCTTCAAATGAAATAAGGTTACATTTACATTCATTAATTACAGTATAAACTATAATCATATTAATGATTAAGGAAGTTTAGAGTTGGATAAATATATGATTAATTTTACTAATTTCATAAATGCAATGACAGAAGCTGCTTATATGAAATCAATAACTACTGCTATCATAGTTACTTTGACTGAATTTTTTGGTAAAGATTGGTGGATTATAAGAATGCTTATAATACTAATCTTTGCTGACACAGTGTTAGGTATCTTTTCTGCTATACGTTTTCAACATAAATTATCTAGTGAAAAACTGCATGGTGGTGTAGTTAAAATGATGGCATATTCGTTAGCTATTATCTTAGTGTGGATAGTACAAGAAATAGCTTTACATACTATTCCTGTTGAAATACCTATTTTAGCATTTTTTGCTGGTTATCAGTCTTTAACAGAAATTAAATCTATTTCTAATCATTTAGAAAGGAATGGATTAATTATGCCTAGTTTATTCCATAGGTTGACAAACACAGTAGAAAATAAGATGAATGAGGAGTTAGAACACAGTAGTAATTCTAAAATACCTCATAATAAGATAAAGAATAATGAAGATGATTTAGAAGATTGAAAAAAGAATTCTAGTTCTAACAAAAAATAAAGGCTACATGTAGTGATACATGTAGCCTTTACTTATTTATTAAATGTATTTGCTATAATTTTTATGAGCAAGATAACCAGATATAAATATACCGCTAACAAAATCATTAAATAAATGGAATCTTTCATCTTCTGTATATCCAGAATCAGGTTTATAAGCTTTCATTACATCAACAAAATCATCTACTACTTTATCACTGTTATCTTCCATAAACTCTCTATAAGCATCTTCTACTAACATTCTTCCTCCCTTTTTTCTATTCTAGAATAATATATTATATCTCTAACAATTTCTGTCTCAAATGGATCATCATATAATGTACCATACTCTTCAGCATCTCCTATATCTTCTCCTACAATCTTAAGAGTATATACTGATTGATCTTCTAATTCAGTTAGAAACTTCTGTATATAATATGCTTCATTCTCTTCTTCTGAAGAATACCATTTTACCCAATTCCATACAAAAAGATCGTATTTCTCATCTCTACATTCAAAAGCATATAGTAAGAATTTATATAAAATACTTTCATCATTATCATCAGGTTCATAAGCAAAACCATCAATAGTCTTTAAGTATTCAAATAACTTCTCTGAAACGTTATGTTCTATAACTAAAGTAACTTTAGAATAATAACCCATAATCGTTACCTCCTAATAGCTTTTCTATGTCATGGAATGATGGTTTATTATATTCATAATAGTAGTTATTAATAATTACTCTGTGTCTATTCTTTTCATTTCTATAACGATACAATTCTTGTTTCTTCTTATATTCAATATCTTTTTGTTCATTTCTCATAGTATTACTCCATTCTAGTTTATTAAAAATAATAGTCCTGATACTCTTATTATAAAGAATATCAGGACTAATTGCTATACTCTACTCAAAGCAAGACATCCTACAATAACACCATTGCCATCCCTTACCTGATGTGCAGGTACAAACAAATCATCTCTGTCTTTAGCAGCATTAGCTACTAAAGCAGAAACAATATAGTAAGTACGTCTCTTTTTCTCTGGCAGTTGCCAAGGTTTACTGTAGATAGTACGGAATACCTCTATTCCATCTATTCTACCTATTTTCTGCTCTGTTTTGTTACATCTGGTAATAATTCCAGACGGTTTATACTCCTTGAGAACAACAGGTTCACCAATTAGAGTATATTCCTTTGTTTTATCATCATAGATAACATTTTTGCTATCTATAATTTTAATCCAATGTGGAGTACAGTTTACAAGCATAGTTCACTCCTTATGTTACTTCACTAGTTTAGTCATCTATTACTTAAGACAATAACCAGAAAATTCTTCTATTTCTGTATCTTCTTTAAGTTTAAATGACTTTTGAATACCTATAGAATTAAAATAATTCTTTAGAATAGTTTCTCTATTCTTATAGATATTCATTAATTGATTAGTATAAAGCTTTCTCAATGTTATTCCATTATTAGGATGTACTAAGAAAGCATCATGATTAGGCAATACCCAATCTAACTCTTTAGATTCACATATAGCATTAGCTACTTGTGAGTCTAATCCGTGAATCAGTAATGTTTGAAAATAAGTTTTAAACCTATCTAAATCAGGTACTGATTCAGTATGTTGTACACACTCTTTAAACAACCTTTGAGCAGATGTATAAACAGTGTGATTTTCAGTTTTCAATAAGTCTAATTTGAACCTATTACATTCAATATTAAATTTATCGTTACCTACATGTACATTCATAGTTTCATAAGGATGTACATTATTAATAATAAAATCTTTAAAGTTATTAGCTCTAGCATATCTACCAGATCTAATCTCTTTAGTTATTATATTTATCTGTTCTTGATTAT
>CAZUBP010000005.1:0-4218 GCA_964618605.1 uncultured Lachnospiraceae bacterium
CGGTAGTGGAAGCCCTTTCCCGACTGCTGGGGCTGGAGGAGGATGCTGTACGGAAAAAGGTGGAAAAAGTATCCTCCATGGAACGGATTGCCGCAAATGTGGAAAAGGATATAGGGGATGAGATCCGCAGTCTGGGATTGGCCGGTGTAAAGGTGGATGAAGATTACCGCCGTACCTACCCTTATGGTACACTGGCTTCCCGGGTACTTGGTTTTACGGGAGCGGACAATCAGGGAATCATCGGCCTGGAGGTGGAGTATGATCAATGGCTGGAGGGTACCAATGGCACCATTCTCAGTGTGACGGATGCTAAAGGAGTGGAGATAGCGGATGCGGGGGAAAATCGCATTGATCCCATTGATGGCTGGGATCTGGTCACCACCCTGGATCTGAACATGCAGCTTTATGCCCAGCAGGCTGCCCAGAAGGTCATGGAGGAGAAGGAGGCGGACAGGGTATCCATTTTGCTGATGAATCCCCAGAATGGAGAGATTTACGCCTGTGTGAATACGCCGGAATTTGACTTAAATGATCCCTATGCGCTGTCCGAGGAGGAAGAAGAGCTGAGCCAGGAGGAAAAGACGGCACTTCTGAACAGTATGTGGCGAAATCCCTGCCTCAGCGACACCTACGAACCGGGTTCCGCCTTCAAGATCATTACAGCCAGTGCGGCATTGGAGGCAGGGAAGGTGACCCTGGAGGATCAGTTTTACTGTGGGGGCTACCGGGTGGTGGAGGACAGACGGATCCACTGCCATAAGCGTACCGGCCACGGTGCGGAAACCTTTGTGGAGGGAATAGAAAATTCCTGTAATCCCGTATTTATTGATGTGGCCCAGCGACTGGGTTCCCAGGCCTTTTACGATAGTCTGGTACAGTTTAATCTACTGGAAAAAACAGGTATCGATCTTCCGGGAGAGGCGCTGACGATCATGCATGATCCGGAGAATATCGGCCCGGTGGAACTGGCCACCATGGCCTTTGGACAGTCCTTTCAGGTGACACCTATCCGCCTGGCAGCTACGGTCAGTGCGCTGATCAACGGTGGTCATACCATTACGCCCCATATTGGCAGTGCCCTTATCAGTGCCGACGGAGAAACAGAGAAAATATTAACCTACGATGAGGGGGAACAGATCGTCAGTGAAGAGACCTCGGCCACCATGCGGTATCTGCTGGAAAAGGTGGTTTCCGAGGGCGGCGGCAGCAAGGCCTACATAGAAGGCTATCGCATCGGCGGCAAAACGGCCACCTCCCAGACCCTTCCCCGGAGTGCCAACCGTTATATTGCCTCCTTTGTGGGGTTCGCCCCGGCGGATGATCCCCAGATCCTGGCCTTGTGCATCATTGAAAATCCTTCCGGGGTATATTACGGAGGCACCATTGCGGCGCCGGTGGTGAAAAATATTTTTGAAAATATTTTGCCCTATCTGGGCATTGAGAAGAGTGAGGAGGGGGATATAGTAGTTGATAATTAAAGGAAAAAGCATTATACTGTGGAAGAATCGCACGTAAGAAAAAACTGTCAGTCTTTCCTGACAGAATTATATGAAAACAGAGGTTAAACTATGGATATGAAATTGTTAGTGATACCAACACTGGTGGCCTTTATCATCAGTGTTATCGTGGCTCCCTTTATTATTCCCTTTCTGCGCAGACTGAAGGTGGGACAGACGGAGCGTGTGGACGGTGTGCAGTCCCATCTGAAAAAGGCGGGAACGCCTACCATGGGAGGCATGATCTTCCTTCTGGCAACAACAGTGACTGCCCTCTTTTATGTAAAGGATTATCCGGAGATCATTCCGGTGCTGTTCCTTACCCTGGGCTTTGGCCTTATCGGATTTCTGGATGATTATCTCAAAGTGGTTCTTCGTCGTTCTGACGGCCTTTTGCCGAAGCAGAAGATGGCGTTACAGATCGTGGTGACGGCAGTTTTTGCCTTTTATCTGATCCGCTATACGGAGGTTCCTCTGAGCCTGCAGATTCCCTTTATGCATGGCTATTGCCTGGATATCGGCTGGCTGGCAGTGCCCCTTTTGTTCTTTGTGGTTATCGGTACTGTAAACGGCGTCAACTTTACGGACGGTCTGGACGGCCTGGCCTCCAGCGTTACGGTGATGGTAGCTGTTTTCTTCACCGTGGCATCCCTGATGAAGGGGGCAGGTATCGAACCTATTACCTGTGCCGTTTTTGGTTCCCTTATGGGATTTTTGCTGTTTAACTGCTTCCCTGCCAGTGTGTTTATGGGCGACACAGGCTCTCTGGCGCTGGGCGGTTTCGTGGCAGGCTGCGCATATATGCTGCAGATGCCGGTATTTTTACTGCTGATCGGTCTGATCTACGTGGTAGAGGTATTGTCTGTTATCATTCAGGTTACCTATTTCAAAAAGACCGGCGGCAAACGTATTTTTAAAATGGCACCGATTCATCATCATTTTGAATTGTGCGGATGGTCGGAGACCCGGGTGGTATTTGTTTTTGCCATTATTACGGCAATACTTTGCATGATCGGTTTTCTGGCAATGTAGGAGGAAGATATGGAGTTTAAAGGTAAGAGAGTGCTGGTTTTCGGAACGGGCATCAGCGGTATCGGCGCTGCCGATCTGCTTATGGAGAAGGGTGCTTCTGTGGTGCTGTATGACGGCAATGCCAGCCTGGACAAAGAGACTATAGGCAGTAAACTGAAGCAGCCAAAGGACGTGGAGATCGTTTTAGGTGAGCTTTCTCAGAGTCTGGCGGATACGCTGGATCTGGTGGTGCTTAGCCCCGGCGTTCCCACGGATCTGCCCACAGTGCAGATGCTGAAGGAAAAGAAGCTTCCGGTGATCGGAGAGGTGGAGCTGGCCTACCAGACAGGTGCAGGTCGGGTATTTGCCATTACCGGTACCAATGGTAAGACCACCACTACAGCGCTGCTGGGAGAGATCATGAAGGATTACTATCCCGAGGTATATGTGGTTGGCAATATCGGTACCCCCTACACCTCTGTGTCCGCCGGAATGAGTGAGAAGGCAGTGACGGTAGCGGAGATCAGCAGCTTTCAGCTGGAGACCATAGAGGAGTTCCATCCCGAGGTCAGCGCTATTTTAAATATCACGGAAGATCATCTGAACCGCCATCACACCATGGAGGAATATATCCGGGTGAAGGAGCGGATCGCCGAGAATCAGACCGGAGAGGAAACGGTGGTACTGAATTATGAGGATGAGGTACTTAGAGCCTTTGGTGAGACCACAAAGGTAAAACCGCTGTATTTTTCCAGCAGAAGAAGCTTGAAAGAGGGTATCTGTCTGGAAGGCGAGGAGATCGTTCTTCGTTGGAAGGGAGAAGAGATCCCGGTACTGAATATCAATGAACAGAGCCTGTTGGGCCTGCACAACTATGAAAATATCATGGCGGCTGTGGCTATGGCCTACTGCGCCGGTGTTCCCCTGGACAGCATTCGCCATACGGTAAAGCGTTTCCAGGCTGTGGAGCATCGTATTGAGTATGTAACAGAGATCAAGGGTGTGGCCTATTACAACGATTCCAAGGGAACCAATCCGGATGCTGCCATCAAGGGCATCCAGGCCATGAGACGGCCCACACTGCTGATCGGCGGCGGCTACGACAAAGAGTCCAGCTATGAGGAGTGGATCCGGGCTTTTGACGGTAAGGTGCGTTATCTGGTGCTGATCGGTCAGACGAAGGAAAAGATCGCCGCAGCAGCCAGAAGCTGCGGCTTCACAGATATTATTATGGAAGAAAATCTGGAGGATGCGGTGGCTACCTGCGCAAGACTGGCTAACCCGGGAGATGCTGTTTTGCTTTCCCCTGCCTGCGCCAGCTGGGGTCAGTTCCCCAACTATGAGGTGAGAGGAAAGATGTTCAAGGAGTATGTCAGAAGAATGGCCTGATGGCGTTCTTGAATATCCTCGCCGGGCATATACTGGTGGAGAAGCAAAGTGGGAGAACGAAATATGCAGCGGTTGTTTCCCCAAAGGCATAAGACAGATGTCCTGCTGCTGATCCTTATCCTGGCACTGACGGCACTGGGAATGGTGTATCTGTACAGTACAGGAGCCTATTACGGCGAGGCCCGCTTTCATGATCCGGCCTATTATTTCAAAAAACAATTGTTGGCTGTCAGCCTCGGACTGGTTGTGATGTACGGTATATCCTGTGTTGAATATACCCGGCTCACCCGATGTTCGGGGCTGTTTTATTTGGCGTCCCTTT
>CAZUBP010000005.1:4318-7270 GCA_964618605.1 uncultured Lachnospiraceae bacterium
CTCAGTACCGCAGTGATCATTCTGGGTATCGCCGCCTGCCTGATCTTTATGGCCAATCCCCGGTATCTCCAGTTTGTGGCGCTAGGGGCGGCAGCCATCCTGCTGGCGGGGGTGTTCCTGGCTATGGAAAGCTACCGTCTGGAGCGTATTGCCGTATGGCTGGATCCGGAGAACTATGATAAGGGCTTTCAGACGATACAGGGTCTCTATGCCATCGGCAGCGGGGGCCTTTTCGGCCTGGGACTGATGGGCAGCCGGCAGAAGCTGGGCTTTGTTCCGGAGGCCCAGAACGATATGATTTTTTCCATTATCTGTGAGGAGACGGGACTGATAGGGGCTTTAGGTCTGCTGCTCCTTTTTGCCCTGCTGGTATACCGCCTGTATAAGCTGTCCCTGGGGGCCAGAGATCTGGAGGGGAGCCTTCTTCTGGCAGGCATTATGACTCATATTGCCCTGCAGGTGATCCTGAATGTGGCGGTGGTCACCAATTCCATTCCCAATACAGGCATTACCCTGCCCTTTATCAGCTACGGGGGAACCTCCATCGTATTCCTCCTGGGAGAACTGGGCATCGCCCTTTCCGTCAGCAGAGAAATTCCCCACCGCACATCCGCCGCCGCCCTGACATATACTACATATAAGCAAACACAGGGAGGCTGAAGGTGAGCAGGATCCGGGTGGAAAAGGCGATCTGTCTGGAGGGTGAACTGAGAGTGCAGGGATCGAAAAATGCGGCGTTGCCTGTTATGGCGGCTTCCATACTACATAAAGGCTGCACGGTGCTGCACAATTGTCCCCATATAACGGATGTATTTGTTATGGAAGAACTGCTGAAGGCACTGGGGGCGGTTACCTGCTGGGAGGATCACACCCTGGTTATTGACAGCAGAGGGATCTGCAATACCGGGATCCCCGCTGCACCGGCGGAAAAGCTTCGGGGTTCTATTCTTCTGGCGGGAGGGCTCCTTGGCAGACTGGGATGCGTGGAAATGGGCTATCCCGGGGGCTGTGTTATCGGCAAACGGCCTATAGACCTTCACCTGGAGGCCTTTTCTCATTTGGGTGTCGTGGTGGAGGAAAGGGAGGGACGGCTGTGCCTGGAGGGAAAGTCCATGACAGGGGTACAGCACATCTTTCCCCGCCCCTCTGTAGGCGCCACGGAAAATGCCATTCTGGCAGCAGCAGGGGCAACAGGTATTACCCGGCTGGAAGGGTGTGCCCGGGAACCGGAAATTGATGCGCTGTGTGATTTCCTCCAGGGAATGGGAGTGGATATTTCCCGCAGGGAGGGGAGCGTCCGTATCCGGGGCGGCTGCAGCCTCAGGGACACGGAATACACGATCCCCCCGGACCGCATTGCTGCAGGGACACTTTTGCTGGCGGGGGCGGTGACCAGAGGCCGGATTGCGCTGAAAGAGGCGCCTGTTTCCCAGATGTCGAGTCTGCTGGGGCTTTATCAGAAAATGGGTGGACAATATTTGGTCAGGGGTGGTACACTGATAACTGATAGTCGTAGTGTACGTCGGCCTTTGCCCAGAGTGCGCACAGCGGCCTATCCCGGCTTTCCCACGGATCTGCAGCCCCTATTGCTGGTGACCTGCTGTACCCTGCAGGGAGAGAGCGAGATAGAGGAGACCATTTTTGAGGATCGTTTTCGGATCCTTGGTCAGCTGGAGAAAATGGGTGCTCGAATCGGGGTAAAGGATAATATAGCGAAAATCAGCGGCCCCTGCAGTCTGAAAGGCTGTCTGGTGCATGTGCCGGATCTTCGGGCGGGAGCAGCCCTTTTGCTGGCAGCCTTGTATGCCGAGGGAGAGACGGTGGTGGAGGATTGCACCTATATTGAGCGGGGCTACGAGGATCTGTATGGAGACATTAATCTGCTGGGAGGCAGAATCAGAAAAGAGATAGACGGATAGATGAAACATGATATGCAGTATTATTGGGATAAATTAACCGGAAAGCTGGAGAAACTCAGCCTGAAAAAGATTCTGGGTGCAGGGATCGCCCTGGCTCTGATCGGTGCCGTGGTGTGGTTTTTCAGCTATTTTTCTGTCAGTGAGGTAACGGTGCTGGGCAACGTTCACTACACGGAGGAAGAGATCCGGGCAGAGGTGCAAAAGGGGTTCTTTGGCAGCAACGCCTTTGTGGTAAGTCGTACCCGCAAGAGCTTTTCCCCCGATGATCTGGAACTGGTGGATCAGATCGATGTGGAGATGCAGGACCATCACGCCCTGAAGATCACCGTGCAGGAGCGTCAGCTCATTGGTTACGTGCAGTATCTGGACTCTGATCTGTATTTTGACAGTGAAGGCCGCATCATGTACAGTGTTGTGCGGGAGGAGGAAAGTACGGATACGGAGGAAGGAGAGGCTTTAACCGCAGAAGCTGTAGGCAAGACCGCCACTTCCTATGTGGCAGCTATGAAGGAGGCCCCCCTGATTCAGGGCCTTTCCTTTGACAGTGTTACCCTGCACGAGGTACTTCCGGTGGAGGACACCTCTGTGTTTAATACGATCCTGGGAATCACCCGGATGATCAACAAATACGATATTACACCGGATGCAGTGGAATTTGATGAGGAACTGAATGTTTATCTGATCTACGGGGATATAACGGTGGAACTGGGGCAGGATCTTCTTATGGAAGAAAAACTGGCCAGAGTAGCCGCTATTCTGCCCAGTATTGAGGGACAGAACGGTGTCCTGCATATGTCAGATTATGACGGCAGCTCCGATAATGTGGTATTTTCCAAAAACGCCCTTTCCGCAGAAGGCCTGGATGAAGAAACTACGAAGTCTGAGGAAATTTCTCACGAATACGCCCTGGTAAAAGGGGAAAAGGATGCAGCGGAGGAAGAACAGCCCAAGACAGAGACCACCACACCGGCAAAGCAGACCACAGAGCCTGCAGCGGATACAGAGGAGCAGACCGGGGACGCTGACACTGCAG
>CAZUBP010000005.1:7370-18376 GCA_964618605.1 uncultured Lachnospiraceae bacterium
GTTCTTGAAAATCTTTCATAAATTTTTTCTGACAGTTTGTGAAAACCAGATGAAAAATAAAAAAAGAGTTGCGTATTGTGCGGTGTGAATGTATTATATATACGTGTATGACTTTATTTATAAGGGAATTTTTTGCCCCAAGGGGTTTTAAATTGTAGAACGATAAGTTAAAAGGAGGAAGTACTTTGTTAGAGATCATGACAAATGAAGCTGAGTCTTCTGCAAAGATTATTGTAATTGGTGTCGGGGGAGCCGGCAATAATGCGGTAAACCGTATGGTAGAGGAATCTATCGGCGGCGTTGAGTTCGTCGGTATTAATACAGATAAACAGGCGTTGACATTGTGCAAGGCCCCCACTGTTCTTCAGATCGGCGAGAAGCTGACCAAGGGTCTTGGCGCCGGTGCCAAACCTGAGATCGGTGAGAAAGCAGCTGAGGAAAGCATGGAAGAGATCCGCCAGATGATGGAGGGTGCTGATATGGTATTCGTTACCTGTGGTATGGGTGGCGGTACAGGTACCGGTGCAGCTCCCGTTGTAGCCGGTATTGCCAAGGAAATGGGCATTCTGACTGTCGGCGTTGTAACAAAGCCCTTCCGTTTCGAAGCTAAGACTCGTATGAGCAATGCGCTGTCCGGTATTGAGAAGCTGGAAGCTAACGTAGATACACTGATCGTTATCCCCAACGATAAGCTGCTGGAGATCGTTGATCGCCGCACTACCATGCCGGAGGCTTTAAAGAAAGCTGATGAGGTACTGCAGCAGGCTGTACAGGGTATTACCGATCTGATCAACCTGCCGGCTCTGATCAATCTGGATTTTGCCGATGTTAAGACCGTTATGGTGGATAAGGGCGTAGCTCACATCGGTATTGGTGAGGCCAAGGGTGATGACAAGGCTCTGGAGGCTGTTCAGCAGGCTGTGGCCAGTCCCCTTCTGGAGACTACCATCAATGGTGCATCCCACGTTATCATCAATATCTCCGGTGATATCTCTCTTATGGATGCTAACGATGCTGCAAGCTATGTACAGGATCTGGCAGGCGAGGATGCCAATATTATCTTCGGTGCTATGTATGATGATACTGCTGTGGATACAGCCAGAATCACGGTTATTGCTACCGGTCTGGACGATGCCACTGCTAAGATGGCCAGCGTAAAAGAGGGTATGGCTAAAAAGAAAGCTGAGGAAAAGGCTACAGTAGAGAGAAAGACAACAACACAGTCCACTCCTACCTTCAATATGCCCAGCTTCTCTATGCCCGCATCTACACCGGTAACCAGCAATGTACCTAAGAAGGACATTCAGATTCCGGATTTCCTGAAAAATAAAAGATAATCATGTAATGTAAAAAGGCGCTGTCCGTGATGGGCAGCGCCTTTATTATGGAAAAAATCAATATCAGGTAAAGAATTTTGCCTTTACCAGGTCAGTGGGCATATCCAGACCGGTGTAATGGTGGTAGGCCACGGCTCCCTGGTAAAGCAGCATGTACAGACCGTTGAAGGTGGAGCAGCCTCGCTCTTTCGCCATGGACAGCAGCCGTGTCTCCTTAGGATCATAAATAATATCACACACAGCCAATCCGGGATAGAAAACCCCAGGATCGGTGACAATGCAATTCTCCGGGTGAGGATTCATGCCTACGGAGGTGGCGTTGATGAGCATATCACTCTCAGCAGCACAGGCCTTCAGGGCTTTCATATCAGCGGAATCGTGAAGAGTGACCGTCGTGGCTGTGGTCTTTTGAATGCGCTCTGCCAGAAGCTCCGTGCGATGGTGAAAGGCGCTGGTGGGACGGGAAAAGATATGGATATTTTTTACCCCGTCCAGAGCCGCCTGGGCACAGATGGCTGTTCCGGCACCGCCGGTACCCATAACGGTAATGGATTTCCCCGGGAGAGAATAGCCTGCCTCCGCAGCTGCCTGCATGAAACCGGCACCGTCAGTATTGTAGCCGTAGAGAACACCGTCACGGTTTACCACGGTATTTACCGCCTGCATCAGCTCAGCCTCCGGAGAGAGATGATCGCACAGGCCTACCATATGATTCTTGTTGGGCATGGTGAGATTGAAACCGCAGATACCGGCGGCTTTCAGCCCGGCCACCGCTGTTTCCAGCATATTCTCCTGGATCTCAAAGCAGAGATAAACGCTGTCCAGACCGTGATGGCGAAAGGAAAGATTATACATAAGAGGAGACTTACTGTGGCGAACGGGACTGCCTAACAGTCCGTAAAGCCGGGTGGTTCCTGTAATATCGGGAAAAATTTCTGCAGCACACATGAGCAACACTTCCTTAAACGTAATAGTAAAACAAAATACAGCCCTATCTTAGCACGGATAGACATTTGCTGTAAAGCGGGTTATAATGGGGAGCAGTAAAGAAACGTGAGGATAACGAACATGAAAAAAACTCTACATATAAAGAATCTGGTTATCGGGGAGGGTATGCCCAAGATCTGCGTACCCATCACCGGAGTAACGGAGGAAGATATACTGGCACAGGCCCGGGAAACCAAGGCGGCAGGCCCGGATCTGGTGGAATGGCGTGTGGATTTCTATGAACACATGAGGGAGGCTGACGCAGTGGAAGCGCTTCAGGAAAAGCTGTCTGCTGTTCTGGAGGATATTCCGATCCTGTTTACTTTGCGCACGGACAGAGAAGGAAGCAGTACCCATGTGGAGGGGGCAGAGTATGCTGCCATACTTCGCCATGCTGCCTGCTGTGATGGTATTGATCTTATTGATGTGGAGGTTATGCCGGATCCTGTCAGCGCCGGGGAGATTATCGCCTATGCCCACCAACAGGGTAAGGCGGTGATCGGTTCCAACCACCATTTTGAGGGAACGCCGGAGAGAGCCACGATAGATGCTGTATTTACAGCCATGGAAAATGTACAGGCGGATATCCTGAAAATGGCAGTGATGCCTAAGGAGAACCGGGATGTGTTGACAATGCTGGAAGCCACCATGGATTGGACCGAGAGAAGCGAGAAGCCGCTGATCACCATGTCTATGGGAGCTTTGGGATGTGTCAGCCGTATGTGCGGTGAGCTTACCGGCTCAGCCGTAACCTTTGCCTCCGTAACAGAGGCTTCCGCCCCGGGACAGATCGCCATGTCCTCCTTAAAGGAGATCCTGACGATCCTGCACAATAAATAGATTTTTGTCGAACTGTTTTTGTGAGTACCTGCTTTGTTTTGACAAATACAGCACCTCACCTTTTCTATAATAGGATGCATCTGGACAACAGAGAATTCTGTCATAGAAAGGGTGAGGTGCTTTTTTGTATGCTGTCTGTTCCGGGAAATATCCTCGTCAGGAGATAAAGGATATCTGCTTATCCGTATGTGGGGAACACGTATGGATAAGAGGACTGGTGGACACGGGAAATCGTCTGTATGACGGTAAAAAGCAAAGACCGGTTTGCGTGATGGATCCGGGGGTGATCGAAGGATGGCTCCCCGGACTTAAGGAAAAGCTGAACCGGTATCTGAAAAAAGGGGAGAGGGATCCCGGTCTGGGATTTCACTACCTGCCTTACTGCAGCCTGGGGCGGTCCGATGGTCTGGCCCTTGTTTTTACGGCGGAATATCTTATGGTTCCGAAAAACAGAAGAAAAAGAAGAACATTGCATCCGAGGATTGCTGTTGCCGACAGCAATCTGTTAACTGGCCGGGGGTATCAGATCATACTGCATCCGGATGTTCTGTGAAAAAGGGAGGAATGAGCATGTCAGTTTATACGATCGGCAGAGAGAGGACCCGGGGGTGTTTTCCCGGCTTTACCAGAATACGCATAGAGAAAACAGGAGAGATCTGTTACATCGGAGGGACGGATATTTTACCGGCGCCCTTAAGCACCACGGAGGAAGCGGAGATGATTGGCCGCTTCTGCGAGTCGGAAGATGAGGATGCCAGGAATCAGCTGATTGAACACAATCTGCGCCTGGTCGTGTACATTGCACAGAAATTTGACAATACGGGAGTGGGTTCGGAGGATCTGCTTTCTATCGGCACAATTGGTCTGATCAAGGCGGTGAATTCCTTTAATCCGGAAAAGAAGATCAAGCTGGCCACCTACGCTTCCCGGTGTATTGAAAATGAGATACTGATGTATCTGCGAAGAAGCAGCAAGCTGCGTATGGAGGTGTCCATAGATGAACCTCTGAATGTGGACTGGGACGGCAATGAGCTGTTATTGTCGGATATTCTGGGCACGGAGGAGGATCTGATCTACCGGGATCTGGAGCAGGAGGTGGAGTCGGGCCTGTTAAAAGGCGCAATTTCCCGGCTGAGCAGCCGGGAGCAGACCATTATCTGCATGCGTTTCGGTATCAATATGCCAGACGGCAGGGAAAAGACCCAGAAGGAGGTGGCGGACATCCTGGGAATTTCCCAGTCCTACATCTCCCGGCTGGAAAAAAGGATAATGAAACAGCTGAAAAAAGATATAGCACGCTATGAATAGGCGCTTTGTCAAGGCGTATTATTTTTTAAATTTCAGGTACCTTTCGTATATTCAACGCTATAAATGAGAATCATTTTACTATCCGATGGATAGGAGGATTCTTTATTATGGCATTGCATAAAGTGGAAATTTGTGGTGTCAATACGGCAAAGCTGCCGATATTGAGCGACGAAGAAAAACAGACATTGCTTTTAAAGGTCAGGGAAGGCGATCAGGAGGCCAGAGAAACCTATATCAAAGGAAATCTGCGGCTGGTGCTCAGCGTGATCCGGCGCTTCTCAGGCAGCAACGAAAATGCGGATGATCTCTTCCAGATCGGCTGCATAGGACTGATCAAGGCCATCGACAATTTTGATACCAGTCTGCAGGTGAAATTCAGTACCTACGCCGTGCCCATGATCATCGGGGAAGTGCGGCGGTATCTCAGGGACAACAACAGTGTAAGAGTCAGCCGTTCCCTGAAGGACACGGCATACAAGGCCATCAGTGCCAGAGAACGCTACATGAAAGCGGAGCAGAAGGAACCCACCCTCAGCGAGATCGCCGGGGAGATCGGTATTTCTCAGGAGGATATCGTGTACGCCCTGGATGCCATGCAAAGTCCCATGAGCCTTTACGAACCGGTGTATACCGAGGGCGGTGATGTGCTCTATGTCATGGATCAGATCAGTGACCAGAAAAACAGGGAAGAGAACTGGGTGGAAAATATTTCCCTGCGGGAAGCTATGGGACGGCTGGGAGAACGGGAGAAACATATTATAGATCTGCGTTTTTTTGAAGGAAGAACCCAGACGGAGGTGGCAGCGGAGATAGGCATATCCCAGGCACAGGTAAGCCGTCTGGAGAAACATGCCCTGGAGCATATGAAACAGTATTTAAGCTGATGAAAATACAATTCCGAAGAAACAGGCGGACGGGCCGACACAAAAAGGTACAGGCGGGACACAATGGTGAAGAGTTCTTAAAAATATAAAAATCCATAGAAACCTGCCCGGACTTATGGTATCATAAGCTCGTCCGTCCGGTGTAACTATCACCGGATGAATTTTACAGAAAGAGGGGTTGTATGAACAGGATGAAAACAGGAAAACGATTTACCCAGCTGCTGCTCTGCATGCTTACGGCAGTTCTCGGTGTATGGCTTACGGTTGCCGGCGTTCATGCCGATACCTGTGCTTCCAAAGCGGAGATCAACGCTGAAGCAACAGCTGTACATATCAGTGTCACTAATGTGGAAGCAAAGGGCAGCTTTGCGGGGGTAGAGGTACAGGTGTACTACAGCGGTGACAGCGTGGCAAGCGGCACCACCAGCCAGATGACCTACGACAAGACAACGAAGGTATGGGGCACAGATGTGGAGTTTGCCTCCCTTGTCGGTCAGCGAAGCGGTACCTACTATTATAATGTATTTGGACGGGCCACAGGGGGAAATGCCAGTCTCCTTGCCAGCGGAAGCTTTGAAGTACCGTTAAAACCGGTGGTTACAGGCTCCGAGGCCAACGGCACTAATAATACCTTTAAGGCAACAGTTACCGGTCTGGAAACGGCTACTTCCGTAACAAAGGTAACCCTGAACGTTACAGCGGCAAACAAGGCGGCCTATACCTATACGGCGTCCCGCCAGAATGACGGTACATATCAGGCTGTGGTAAAGACAGCCAACCACAAATATTACTGGGGAAATTACACCATCAAGGCCACCGTGCAGTTCTCTGACGGCACAACGGCCGCAGCGGAGAGTGTGTACAACTTTAATCCCCAGAACTATTTCCGTACAGGCAGCACAGGAGACAGCCGTACCCGGATCTTCTATGCCAGCAATCTTACGGTGAAGGGAAGCAAGGTGACCTACGAGCTCTGGAGTAAGACCAACGGCAGAGACGATGTGTCCACCTACGCCGCAACCAAAAACGGAAATCTTTACTCTGCTACCATTAATCTGTCAAAGCTGAAACATGCCGGCACAGCCTACGTGCGGGTAAAGGTTGACGGAAAGCAGACGGGCAGCGATTATACACTCAATGTATCCAGTGCTGTTATTACCAAAAACGGCTGGTACTATGAGACCTATAACGGAAGCACCTATAAATTCTACTACAAGAATGGTGTGAAACAGACAGATGTTTCCAGTCTTGTGAGCAAGAGCAAGCTGTATATCGAAGTGAACCGCGCTGCCTGCGTAGCCACGGTATATGCTTATGACACCGAGAAGAAGTCCTACTGTATCCCGGTAAAAGCATTTACCGTATCTGTAGGTAAAGATGTATCCAGCACCAAGACGAACAAGGGTCTGACAAGAAAGTCCAGCTTTACACCTCTGGGTACCTATTCTGTCAGCTCCAACGGTGTGGCGGTGAAGTATTCTCTTAAGACCATGACCGAACCGGATGGCAGCAAGGTATATTCCCGTTGGGCTACCCATGTAGTGGGCAATATTTATTTCCATGCCGTTGCTGTCAGCAAGAAATCTCATACGGCACTGAATTACAAGAATTACAACAAACTGGGTTCACCGGCTTCCGCAGGCTGTATCCGTATGACAGTTGCCGATGCAAAGTGGATCTACGATAATGTGAAAACCGGTACTAAGGTCAAGATCGTCAAGGGAACCGCCTCCAAACCTGGTCCCCTGGGCAAACCGGCTACCATCAAGATCAAATCCTCCAAGGTAAAATATGATCCTACAGATCCGGCTATTTCGGATGCTACAAAGCAGAAGGATTATAAGGCAGGAAGAATTTCCGGTTACATGAAGAAAAACGGAACAAAGGTAGGATATTGATCCTCCGGTTATGTACAAGCAATAAAAAGTGGGAAGGCTGTCGTGGCCTTCCCACTTTTTGGTACATACAATTAATTTCGGATCAGATAACGCTTCAGCTCTGCGGGATGCAGATTCAGAATAAGACTCTCCGGGATCTCGCATTCCTTCAGGTAGGGAATAATATAGGTGAAGTCTCCCAGATGCTGTGGACCATGGCTGTCGCTGGACAACAGGATAGGCTGCCCACAGGCTTTACACAGGGTCAGCAGCTTTCGCACATTATCCCGGGTGTCTCCCCGATAACCTTCCGGAGAGAGGGAACTGTTGTTGATCTCCAGCAGTACGTGATGTTTTACAGCGGCTTCAACCAGGGCCTCATAATCCACAGGAAAATGGGCATCATCACAGTGACCGATAACCGAAACGTAAGGATTTTTCATGGCACCGATATAAGCCCGGGTATTCTCCTCTATGGAACCGGGGTGAATATTGGGACGGTGCATACTGGCAATGGCATAGTCCAGACCGGACAGTGTCACCGGGTCCATATCTACCCGGCCGTCATAATCCAGAATATTCAGCTCGATACCATATAAAAGCTCTACACCACAGCGTACCTTAGGCGCCATGGAGAGACTGCGAAAGTAGGATACCGTTCCTGCGCACATGGTAGAAGGGGCATGATCGGATATGCCCAGCAGGGAAAGACCCCGGGCGTGAGCCACCTTGGCCAGGTCCGCTATGGTCGCCTGCGTACCGTGTCCGCTGGCAATGGAATGTATATGAATATCTGCAGCGTACATAAACAACATCTCCTGTAAAATAGGCTGAAAAAAACTCATATTCAGTATGAAGGAAACCGCCGGGGAAGTCAAGGATAAAAGACGAAAACCACATAAAACAAAAAATGTATAGAGAAAACAACACGAAAAACAACAAAAAACAATGAAAACAAAACACAAATAAGGTAGGTTATTGTTGACTTTAACAGGGCAATAAGCTATAATGTTAAACGAGCATTATATGTATTCTGACAGTAAACTTTATTACGAGAAAAAATCACGGAGGTTGCGCTATGGGTTATCTGGATACAAAAGGAAGAATATTTGATATCCAGCGTTTTTCAGTTCATGATGGACCGGGTATCCGGACGATCGTGTTCCTGAAGGGATGTCCCCTGCGCTGCCAGTGGTGCTGCAATCCGGAGTCTCAGTCCAAGAAGATCGAGACCATGCGGGTTGACGGAGAGGAAAAGATTATCGGACGGGATGTTACTGTTGCAGAGGTAATGGAGACGGTGGAGAAGGACAGATCCTACTACCGCAGATCCGGCGGAGGACTTACCCTTTCCGGTGGTGAATCCACCATGCAGCCGGAGTTCGCCAGAGACCTTTTGCAGGCAGCAAAGATGTCCGGTATCAATACCGCCATGGAAAGTATGGGCTGCTGCCCCTACCGGAATCTGGAGATGATCCTTCCCTGGCTGGATACCTATCTGATGGATATCAAGCATACAGACTCGGAGAAGCATAAGGCCTTTACCGGCGTGCGCAACGAGCTGATGCTGGAAAATGCCAAGAAGGTTGCTGTTTCCGGCGCCACCAATCTGGTGATCCGTGTACCGGTGATCCCCACCTTTAACGATACGAAGAAGGAGATTCAGGATATTGCCGTATTTGCCAACCAGCTGCCGGGTGTAAAGAGGATCCATCTTTTACCCTACCACAGACTGGGCAGTGACAAGTACATAGGCCTGGATCGCAAGTATCTGATGGAAGAGATCATTCCTCCGGAAATGGAACATATGCAGATGCTCAAGGATGCAGTCGAGATGGTATCAGATCTGGACTGTCGAATCGGAGGCTGATCCGGCCGAACGGTTCGTAAATGCGGCATGACCGCAGGAGGAATACTTATGGGAATTATAGATAACATGACCCCGGGTGCAAAGCAGAGGATCGTACAGGAACAGGTTCCTGGTAAACAGATATCTCTGGCACATATCATTGCCAATCCTGACCGGATTATGTATGAGAAGCTGGGCCTGGATCCTTCCATTGATTACGCCAAATCAGCCATCGGCATTATGACGGTGACTCCGGCGGAGACGGCGATCATCATGGGAGATATTGCTGTGAAGTCATCCGGCATCGACCTTGGCTTTGTAGACCGCTTCAGCGGCAGCCTGATCATTACCGGAACGGTATCAGAGGTGGAAGCCTCCGTAAATGCCATTCTGGATTATGTAGGAAGCACCCTTGGCTTTGCTGTTTGCCCCATTACGAGAACCTGATCTATGAAGAAGATCGTACTGATGGGCCGCAGTGAGGCCGGCAAGACCACCCTTACCCAGGCAATGAAGGGTGAAAAGATTCATTATCATAAAACACAGTATGTCAACAACTTTGACGTTATCATTGATACGCCGGGAGAATATGCTCAGACCGCCGGTTTGGGACATGCGTTGGCACTGTACTCCTACGAAGGCGATGTGGTTGGCCTTCTGTGCTCGTCCATCGAGCCCTACTGTCTGTTTCCCCCCTGCTGTACCAGCGTGTGCAACCGGGAGGTCATCGGGATCGTTACCAAGATACATGACCCCAAAGCTAACCCGGAGAGATCGGAGCGCTGGCTTCGGCTGGCAGGCTGCAAGGACATCTTCTGGGTGGATTCCAAAACAGGAGAGGGAATTCCGGAAATCCTGGAACATTTGAGAGAACCGGGCGATGTAATGCCTTGGGAGCAGGACGAAAACTTAAAGAAACAACAGAAAACAAACGAAAACGCTACAAAACCACACAATTAGAATTGACACCCTGTTGCATGACGGGTATAATGTCAATAGATTCAAAAGAAACTCACTATTTTCAAGGAGGAAATGAAAATGCAAAACGAATTTGAAATCAAAAAACAAATTTGTGAGATCGGTCGTAGAATCTACAACAAAGGTATGGTAGCAGCTAACGACGGTAACATCTCTGTTAAGCTGTCTGACAATGAATTCCTTTGCACACCCACCGGTGTATCCAAAGGTTTTATGACACCCGAGTATATCTGTAAGGTAGACAAAGAAGGTAAAGTAATCCAGGCTAACCCGGGATTCAGACCCTCTTCCGAGATCAAAATGCATATGAGAGTATATGCTAAGAGACCGGACGTAGGCGCTGTAGTACATGCTCATCCCATGTATGCAACATCCTTCGCTATCGCTGGTATTCCCCTTACACAGCCGATCATGCCGGAAGCTGTTATCGCTCTTGGCTGCGTTCCCATCGCTGAGTACGGTACACCGTCCACAATGGAGATTCCGGATAACGTTGAGAAATATCTGCCTTACTTCGATGCAGTTCTTCTGGAGAGCCACGGTGCTCTGACCTGGTCTACAGACCTTCTTGCAGCATATATGAAGATGGAATCCGTAGAGTTCTATGCACAGCTGCTGTATCAGTCAAAGATGCTGGGCGGACCGAAGGAATTCGATCAGAGAACAGTTGAGAGACTGTATGAGATCAGACGCCAGATGGGACTTCCGGGAAAACATCCGGCAAACCTTTGCCAGAACAAAGGCGAGAAGAACTGTCATAACTGTGGTGGCGGATGCAGCACAAACAGCGGTCTGGGCGCTTGCACAGGCAGCGTAACAGCAGATCCCAATGCAACAAATGCAGATCTTGTTACAGCTATCACTAAGAAAGTAATGGCTCAGCTGGGACTTCAGTAAAAAGACTAGGGGGAATAACTCGTGTCAGTAAATGAAAGCATGGTACAGG
>CAZUBP010000006.1:0-18031 GCA_964618605.1 uncultured Lachnospiraceae bacterium
CGCTCCGGAAAGGCGGGCCGCCAGAGCCGGATCACTGTACTTCATATCCGGCATCCAGACATCCACCAGGCCTTCCAGATGCTTCAATATCTCCGGACTTTCATATCCGCCGCAATTGTATACCACCGGAAGGTGCAACCCCTGCTTTTTTGCCTGAGAAAGGGCCATGGCCACATTGGGCACCTGGTGGGTGGGGGTCACCAGATCCAGGGTGTGGGCGCCCTGCTCCTGAAGCTCCAGAAAGATCTCCGCCAGCCGTTCCACAGTTACCACTGTACCGCCGCCTCCCCCGGAGATCCCGGCGTTCTGGCAGTAGATACACCCCAGGTTGCAGCCGGTAAAGAAAACGGCCCCGGCGCCTCTTTTTCCTGCGATACAGGGTTCCTCCCACATATGCAGGGCCGCCCTGGCCAGAGATATTTCCGCCGTTTCACCACAATGTCCCCGACCTCCGGCTATCCGATCGATGCCGCAGTGTCGGGGACACAGTCTGCAGGCCCGGAGTATTGATTCCCAATAGGTATCCATATCCTTATCCTGTCTCATGTATGCTTATTTACAAAGTTTCTCAAAAATCGGGAAGATATCAAAGGTGCCAAAGTAATCCTTAGGTGTCTCTGCACGACGGATCACCTCAAAGCTGCCATCTTCCTTCAGCAGCACCTCTGCGGAACGCAGTCTGCCGTTGTAGTTGTAACCCATAGCGAAGCCGTGAGCACCGGTATCATGAATAAAGAGCACGTCTCCGTTCTCGATCTCCGGCAGCATACGGTCAACAGCGAACTTATCGTTATTCTCGCAGAGAGAACCGGTAACATCATACATGTGATCGCAGGGAGCATCCTCCTTGCCCATAACTGTAATATGATGATAAGCACCGTAAATAGCGGGACGCATCAGGTTGGCTGCACAGGCGTCACAGCCGATATATTCCTTGTGGGTATGCTTCTGATGAATAGCTGTGGTTACCAGTCCACCGTAAGGGCCTGTCATAAAACGTCCCATTTCTGTATAGATAGCCACATCACCCATACCTGCAGGTACCAGGATCTCATTGTATACCTGACGAACGCCCTCGCCGATGGCAATAATATCGTTAGGCTCCTGGTCCGGCTTGTAGGGAATACCCACACCACCGGAAAGGTTGATAAAGGACAGCTTTACGCCGGTCTTTTCCTTGATCTCCACAGCGGTCTCGAAGAGGATCTTAGCCAGCATGGGATAATATTCGTTGGTTACGGTATTGCTGGCCAGGAAGGCATGCATACCGAATTCCTCACAGCCCTTGCTCTTTAAGATGCTGTAAGCCTCGAAAAGCTGCTCTGTGGTCATACCGTATTTGGCATCTCCCGGGTTGTCCATGATGCCGTTGCTCATTTTGAACACGCCGCCGGGATTGTAACGGCAGCTGATCTTCTTGGGCAGGCTGCCTGTCACCTTTTCCAGGAAATCAATATGGGTGATATCATCCAGGTTGATGATACCGTTGATCTTTCTGGCATACTGATATTCCTCTGCCGGTGTAGCATTGGAGGAGAACATAACGTCATCTCCCACTGCCCCGATAGCCTCGGACAGCATCAGCTCAGTAAGGGAAGAACAGTCGCAGCCGCAGCCGTACTCTCTCATAATATTGATCAGGAAGGGATTGGGGCAGGCTTTTACAGCATAATACTCTTTATAGCCCGGATTCCAGGCAAAGGCCTTTTTGATGGCCTCACAGTTTTTACGAATGCCAGCCTCATCATAGATATGAAATGGGGTAGGAACTTCCCGGATGATCTCATCCAGTTTTTCCTTGGTGACAAAGGGTGTTTTTTTCATAATGTTTCTCCTCTAATTGTATCTTGTATCTATCTGAGTATCTTACTCTACGTGTTTGTGGGTGAACAGATGCTCCTGGCAATATTCATAATTGCCCTTGCAACGGGAACAGAAGCGAAACTCCAGTGTGGGATCGTCCTTCTCCGTACGACCGCAAATAGCACATCTGTGTATACTGGAGGAAGGTCCCGCAGCTCTTGACCTGTTCACAGCCTTTTTAAATTTCTGCTTCCGGTGGATCTCCCGGGGATCTACTCTGCGATAATTTCTGGTCATCAAAAAGTAGATCAGCACATTCATAAGGGAACTGATGATCACGATACGAGTAGCAAAATTGCCCCGTATCATATCGTAAACCAGGTAGGCGATATCCAACCAGGCCAGATATTTGATCTTCAGGGGAATGATAAAGTACAGCAGCACCTGCATATTGGGATAGGTCATAGCAAAGCCCAGGAAAATAGACAGGCTGATGTAGTAGGTGGAAAAGGATGCCCCGAAAACGCCGAAGGCTACCGGAGTACCGTACATCACATACAGAATTCCGTACAAAATAAAGGCACCGATGATGGTCCAGATAATTCCACCGAAAATATAGACATTATATCGGAAGGTTCCCCAGGTCTGTTCCAGGGTAGTACCGATAGAATAGTAGAAAAACAGCATGATCACCGTAAAGATGCTCAGGCTGGAGGGGGGAACCAGCAGCCAGCTGACCAGACGCCATACCTGACCATGGAATATATAGTAGGGATCCAGGTACAGATATCCCGTCAGGTTGCCTCCCACAAATTCCAGAATATAGCCCAGAACATAGGTGGCAATAATATACAGGGTCAGATTTCGGATAGCGAAACGTCCCAGCTTTCTTTCCATCTTATTCAACAGCTTCATATTTCCTCCTGTTTGCCCTTGTTTTTCTTTCTTTTATACTTATCCACAGAACACCAACATTATACGATTGCCCCCTGACTTTGTCAATTTTTTTGCATAGACTTTACATTTTATACACTTTTCAGTATACTTTTTAACAGTACGGAGGAAAGCCGTTTCAGGGTTTTTCCCTCCTAAAATGCAAGGAAAACGGCAGCCTGTGCTGCCCGGAAAGGACACAGAGTTTACTATGGCAGGATCATCATTTGGCAATATATTTCGCATAACTACCTGGGGAGAATCCCACGGAAAGGGCGTTGGCGTCGTTGTGGACGGCTGTCCCGCCGGTCTCCCCCTGACAGAGGAGGATATACAGCGGTATCTCAATCGCCGGAAACCGGGACAGAATCCCTATTCCACTCCCCGGAAGGAGGAGGATGCTGTGGAGATCCTCTCCGGCGTATTTGAGGGGCGCACCACTGGCACCCCCATTTCCATGGTGGTATACAACAAAACCCAGCGTTCCCAGGACTATTCGGAGATCGCTTCCTACTACCGTCCCGGCCATGCAGACTATACCTTCCAGGAAAAATACGGTTTCCGGGATTACCGGGGTGGCGGACGTTCCTCCGGCAGAGAGACCATAGGCCGGGTGGCCGGGGGCGCCGTAGCTTCTCTCCTGCTGCAGCAGCTGGGTATTCAGGTACAGGCCTACGCCAAGGCTATCGGTCCCGTGAGCTGTCAGGAGATACATCCGGAGGAAATATACCAGAATGCCCTCTATATGCCGAACAATGCCGCTGCCGCAGAGGCAGAGGATTATCTGAAAACCTGTATGCGTGAAAAGGATTCCGCCGGGGGCATTATTGAATGTGTGGCGGACCATCTGCCTGTAGGACTGGGAGATCCCGTTTTTGAAAAGCTCAGCGCCAATCTGGCCAAAGCCATTTGTTCCATCGGTGCCGTAAAGGGCTTTGAGATCGGTGACGGCTTTGCCGTGGCCACAGCCAAAGGTTCCCAGAACAACGATAATTTCTCTCTGGACGAATCCGGCCAGGTAACCAAGGAGACCAACCATGCGGGAGGTATTCTGGGTGGCATGTCCGACGGTAGCCGCCTGGTACTGCGGGCCGCCATTAAGCCCACCCCCTCCATCGCCTCTCCCCAAAAGACCGTAAATCTCTCCGGAGAAGAGATCACCTGCACAGTTAAGGGCCGCCATGACCCCATCATTGTGCCCCGGGCCGTAGTGGTAGTGGAAGCCATGACCGCACTGGTTCTGGCAGACGCCCTGCTCACCGGTATGAGCTCTACCCTGGATCGGGTACAGAAGGTGTGGGGAAAATAAATTTCTGTAACAAAAAAGCAGAACAGCCGATACGATATCGGTAGTTCTGCTTTTCTTATGCCTGTTTTTTACTTTTCTTCCAGCTTTGTAATCAGGATACAATTGGGTGTCTCTACAGACAGCGGTTTTCCCTTCATCATGATCACATTTTTGTCGTAATCCACGGTAAAGGTGGTAATACTGTTGGACTCATGATTTACCACTGCCATATGCTTTCCATCGGGGAATACCATGATATCCTTGGGATATGCGCCGCTTGTGGGCAGGCAAAACTCCGGTGTCAACAGTCCTGTCTCCGGATCGATCTCAAACATGGTGGTGGCATTAACACCCGCTGTGGTACAGAAGAGATGGCGTCCATCCGGTGCCAGAGTAATGGCTTCCGCCGCATCATGACGGGGATCCACATCACCGATAATGGTGCTCACTGTCTGTATCTTTTCAAAATGGGTATCCTTCTCCCCACCGTCGTAAAGGAACACATCGATCTTTCTGGCCAGCTCATAGATCAGGTACGCATACCGGCCGCTGGGATCAAACACCAGCTCTCTGGGGCCGGATTCCAGTTCACATCTAAGGATATCCACCAGGATCAGTTTATCTCCTGCCTTGTTGAACTTATAGATCTTTACCTGATCAATGCCGTTGTCCACAGCGCACAGATATTTGTCATCCGGCGTAGGTACAACACAGCTGACTCTGGGGCGGAAATTTCTCTCAGCTACAGAGCCCAGTCCCTTATGGAAAACTCCGGTTACCACACTGCCCAGACGACCGTCCTTATGGGTGTGTACCACGGTTACCTTGCCGTCATGGGCACCTGCCACGTAGAGGTACCGTCCTTTGGCATCCACCGAAAGATAACAGCCTCTCATACCATCAATGTCCACCTTGTTGATCAGCTTTAAATCACCGTCCTCCAGGATCGTGAATACAGCCACACCCTCATCTGCAATAGAATACAGGTACTTTTTATTCTTAGACTGAACAATATAAGAGGAATTGTTAACCGGCACCACCTTGCGTTCCTTCAGGGTACCTTCCTCCACATTCACATCACAAACATGAATACCTATGCTGTTTCCATGGGTATACGTGCCGACATAGGCCACATATTTCTCACTCATTCTTAGCCCTCCTTGCGTAAACCATAGCATACGCACATTCTACCATATTCATTCACAAATCTCAATCTTTACTCAACATTCTGGCAATAAAGGAGCGGTGTACTTTCAGTGCTCCCTTCGGGCAAAATTCCTGGCAGCAGAAGCAGCGGATACACACACCGGGATCGATCACCGGCTTTTTCTTTTCCATATGGATCGCTCCGGCGGGACAGATCTCCCTGCATTTGCCGCAGCCGATACACTCTGCTTTTTTCACCTTTGGCCGGGCCTGCAGCACCTTTCTGGCCAACGGCATGGCAAAGGCCGGTACGATGGAACCAAATTCCAGGCTTTTCAGTCCTGTTACATGGACATAATCCTTCACCACGAAAGCCTCCGGATCCCCGGCTATGTTCAGTTCCCCCACAGTGCCCTTGGAATACCCTCTGTTCAGGGCTGCGGTGATGGTAGGTACTGTCAGGGGCTGCAGGCCTATGAGATGGGCACACACCACATCCAGTCCGTAGGGGTCCTGGGATGCCAGCAGGGCACCGATTTTTCTGGGTGTGCCGCTGGTGGGGCCATTCCCCTCCATACCCACGATAGCATCTGTGATATACAGACGGGGCCGTATATAGGTGTTGATGTCCACCAGCATGTCCGCAAAATCCTCATGCTTGGGAAAACGGAAATGGTATTCCGGCTTCATGGTGCCGGGAATAGCGCCAAACATATTTTTTACATTGGCGGACATCCCCATCATACCGTGGGTTTTCAGCTTGCAGCAGTCGATGACCGCATCCGCCTTTAACAGCCAGGAGGTACAGGTAAAGCTGTGAAGCACCTTCGCCTCGGGATGGTGCACTTCCTCCGTGGACACATCCAGATTCAGCTGGGCTCCGGCGGCCTGGGGCTGTTCCATCCCGGACATCCGGTAATTTCGTTCCAGAGCTCCCACCGTAAACAGTCCTCCCGGGGAATCTCCGATCACCACCTGGGCTCCCCGCTCCAGCAGCATCTCCGTCAGAACCGTCAAAACCACCGGATGGGTCACCACGGCCTTTTCCGGCGCCGCCGGAGAAACCAGATTTGTCTTAATGGCGATGCGCATCCCCGGCTGGACAAAATCCAACCCCTGTATCTTTTCCAGCAGCTTTTCCAGCGCTTCCCTTACGTGGGCCTTCTCATAGTCATCACAGGCCTCTATGCCGATTATTTTATCTTTCATACCTAACTCTCAATCCATAAGCACTGCGCCGTAACGGCTCAGCATTGTTTTCGTTTCCGGCTTTTCTGTCAGCGACGTGGGCCAGATGCCCAGACGGCCGCTGTAGCAAAGCAGGGCCTCCTTCAGAATATCCTCCCGGTTTGTCCTGAGACACAGGGGCAGATTCATACCGGCAATGACGCCCATCAGAGGCTCCACAGCCTGCTCCACCTGAAGAGGCACAGCGTCTATATCCAACAGCAGCATATCCTCATCCAGAGCATCCTCCAGGGCATCCGTCAGATCCTCATATTCTCCTTCCGCCAGGCAGGTATACAGTTCCTTATTCTGTTCCACGCAGCCTGCATAAGAAACGCTCAGCGCTTCCTCCCCGGCAAAAATACTCCGGGCTGTAGTCAGACAGCCCTCATAGCTGTGATCCTCTTCCCCTGTCTCGGCCGTTTTGGCGGAAGCCGTCTCTGTGAGAGGAATATACCGTCCTTTTTTCTCCAACAGCCCCCGAAGTCCCTTTATATACTCCGGCGTGGTACCGCAGCAGCCCCCTATAAGGCCTACACCGGCATCTACCAACTTTTCTGCATGGGTGACATAGGTTCCCGCTTCCATTTTGTACACCGTCTGTCCCTTTTCCTGCTGGGGATGTCCGGCATTAGCCTTGGCGATCACCGGTATGTGAAGCACCTTTTTCAGCTTTTTCACAGCCAGCTCCATCTGATCGGGGCCCATGGAGCAGTTGAGTCCCACAGCATCCACGCCCATGCTTTCCAGTGTCAGCCCGGCAGCGGTGATCTCCGTACCCAGGAAGGTAAAGCCGTTGCCGTCCACAGTAAAGGTACACAAAATCGGCAGATCACACACCTCACGTATAGCCAGCACAGCCATACGCATTTCCTGAAGGCTCACCATAGTTTCCACTACAAAAAGATCCACGCCTCCCTCATAAAGAGCCTGGGCCTGTTCCCGGTAGATCTCCAGAGCCTCATGGGCGGACAGGGTACCGTTGGGCACCAGCTGTTTCCCTGTCATGGTCATATCTCCGGCGATAAGGGCCTTTCCATCGGCAGCCTCCTTACTCAGCGCCACGATCCGGCTGTTGATCTCCTTTACCGACAATTCCACATGCTTTTCCTCCAGCATGGCACGGTTGCCTCCAAAGGTGGGGGCATACAGGATCTGGGCTCCTGCCTCTACATAGGCTCTCTGGAGCTGCAGCAGCACATCGGGATGCTCCGGCAGCCACAGCTCGGAGCACACCCCTGCGGGCATGCCTGCCTTAAGAAAATTGCTGCCTGCAGCGCCATCCAGCAAAAGGACACGATCCTCGGCCAGCTTCTGAAACTCTGTTCTCTTCATCTTCATTCTCCTTTTTATGAAAACAGGGGCTTTTATAAGCCCCTGCCTGTTTGCCTGTTACACCGGATATACCAGACGGTCCTCCTGTATATCCTTCAGCACCGTCTCATAGTATTTTCCTGCCAGATATTTTGCCATATTCAGATTCATATCCAGATAATTTCCGCAATCCTTAGGCGCAGCGCCGGGCACCTCGCCCTCAAAATCCCGGATAAACTGATACATTCGCTGTACCAGATCCACGATATCCCGGGATTCCAGATCCCCTGCCAGCAGCAGATAAAAGCCTGTGCGGCAGCCCATGGGGCCGAAATAGATGATCTTGTCCCCCATCTCAGGATCATTTCGCAGGAAGGTAGCCCCCAGATGCTCTATGGTATGCACCTCGGCGGTATTCATTACCGGCTCCTCGTTGGGGGATGTCATGCGCAGATCAAAGGTGGTGATACACTCTCCGCCGATATAATCCTTCCGGGACACGTAAATTCCCGGCTGCAGTTTAATATGGTCAATGGTAAAGCTTGCTATTTTTTTCATATTCTGTCTCTCCTCATTCAGTCTATCAGTCCCAGGTGGCGAAGGCCGTTGCGAATACCGAAATGGAACATATCGTTGGTCACGTAATCCGCCATTTCCTTCACCTTTGGGGAACCGTCTCCCATAGCCACCCTGGTATGGACATAGGAAAACATCTCCAGGTCATTGTTGCTGTCTCCAAAGCAGATGGTGTCCTCCTGAGGAATATCCCAGAGGCGACAAGCCACAGCGATCCCCACAGCTTTGGAATATCCCCGGGGCACAAACTCCACAGTGCCTCCGGCAAAGCCGTCGGATTCATGGACAATAGCAGAAAACCAGGGTTTCAGTCCCTCTATGGCTCCCTGTACATCGCTTCCCTCCACTGTTTTGGCACTGATCTTATTGATAAACAGCCTGTCCTCGTTTCCCCGGATGGGTCGGTACTTCCTTCCCAGTATTCTGGTGATATCCTGGGCATACCAATCCACGGTAGTATTGTACTCCTCTGTGTCGTAGTACATATACTCCCGTCCTTCCAGTACAGGAATCATACCGCAGTCCCGCAGTATCCTGGTCACAGTCCAGGCATCCTCACAGGAAAGCTCCTGATTGTACAGCACGATCCCTTCCTTTTCCAGATAGGCTCCCGCCGAGGCAATAATGCCGTTAAATCCGATATTTTCCAAAGGGGCATCCACCAGAGCACGGCTTCGTCCGGTACACAAAAAGGCCAGATGTCCCTTCGCCTGTAAAGCCTGAATCGCTGCCTGTGCACTTGCCGGCACGCCACGGGTTAAATGACTGACAGTTCCGTCCGCATCAAAAAATACGGCTTTTCTGTTCATATATCGTCCTTTCTCCCTACATGCCGTCCATGGCTGTCAGTACAGCATCTCGTCATAAAACGGACAGAGATCCGGAGCGTCAGCGGATATCCCCTTTGCTCCCTCACAGCTGATGTGACGAACCTTGCGGCAGTAGGTGTCGCAATGCCATTTTGAAGGCATTCCGGTTTTCGTATTCTTTGTTTCTGTTGCTTCATTCTTTGATTCCATGGTATCCCCTCCCGGTTCAAAAAGATTCAAAAAATAATCCGCTTACAGCTTCTTTTATTTTAATAATTTCCACTCCATTTGGCAAGTAGTATGACAGAAATAAAATAAGGGCAGCCATAACGGCTGCCCTGTTTTCCCCCCAATACACCATTAATCCAGGTGATATACTTCTGTCATGCCTGACCAGAATTCGCCCTCTTCACGATCGTCAAGGGGCTGCATCAACGGCTTTACTGCATCCCACCACTTCTGTGTGTTGGGATCAGCTGCCATCTTGGCCATATCGGCTTCAAAATCATCTCCGTCATACTCATAGTAGCTGAACAGATAGTCGCCTCTGGAGTAGATGGAATAATTTTTCAGATGACATTCTTTGATCATCTCATTTACGCCCGGGAACGGGTTGGCATGATGTGCAATGTACTGAGCTTTTCCTTCCGGCTTTACTTTGATCACTTCGCCGAATCTTCTCACTTCACCCATTTTTAAACCTCCGGATTAGTAAATTTTGTTTGCTTCATCAAACAGAGC
Source organism: uncultured Lachnospiraceae bacterium (assembly GCA_964618605.1). Taxonomy (GTDB): domain Bacteria; phylum Bacillota; class Clostridia; order Lachnospirales; family Lachnospiraceae; genus UBA11957. The sequence goes on from CAZUBP010000006.1 coordinate 9,838, forward strand.
TTTGATGTTTACCGGCGGTACATCCGGCTGTAATCCCTCATGGCTGGGTGATACGATCAGTCCGGTGGGGAAGTATGTACGAAGCTCTTTAACCTTTGCAGCTACCTGCTCCGGTGTTCCGTTGGGCAGCAGATCCTGTGTATCAACACCACCACAGAAGGAGATCTGTCCGTCGAATTTAGATTTCAGGTTAGCGGGATCCATACCAGCTGCCAGAGCCTGGATGGGATGGATAATATCTACACCAGCCTCGATAAGAAGCGGAATAGCCTCTACGATGGAACCGCAGGAATGATACATAACTTTAACGCCATAGCTGTGAGCGATGTCGATGAGCTTCTTAGCGCCCGGGATAACGAACTCTTTGATCAGAGCGGGGCTGATCATCAGGCCTCTCTGGCTACCCATATCATCACCGATCAGGATAGCATGTACTTTTCCTTTTGTAGCCTCCAGGAAAATCTTCAGTGCTTTCTCATAGAAAGCAACGATATGATCATCTACATAATGAACCATCTCCGGCTCAGCAACCATGTTCATCAGGCAGGTCTGCATACCGAAGGCAGCACATACATCCTGGAAATGGCAAGCCCAAAGCATACCCATAACTACCTTGTCAGAGGGAGCTTCGTCAACCAGCTGCTTGCACAGCTCGGGATCGATGTATTTTGCCGGATCCGGCCAGGGATAATTAACAGCCTCAACATCTTCCAGATCTTCACAGTGAGCGAAGCATCCGTCAGCAGTCAGAGTACGATGCTCTGTATCTACGTTGGAACCATTCATGTACCAGTCAAATGCAGCGAAGATAGCGTTGCAGTGTTCTGAATGATAAGGAATCTCTACAGCATAAAAGTCATCGCCGCAAACCTTTTTCAGTTCTTTGATATCCTTTACTCCGTAGTACTCGCACAGAGCCGGTACTGCTTCCGGTGTGGGATCGCCCAACCAGCAAGCCGGTCTGTCAACCGGTTTTCTTTCAACTGTTGCTAAGAAACGTTCAATACTATTCATAATATCTCCTTTCAATTATCAGCCCCTTGCGGGACAACCAAAGACTTTTGTTTGAGTTCATTATACGCACTGGGACTTTAAATTAACAGCTTGTTTTTCATCTTTATTTAAACGTTTAACCATTTTCATTGACATTCCCTTTTATTCGTGGCAAACTAGACTTTAGCAGTACTAAAGATTTTGTACAAAGGAGTAATCTTATGGCTACACTAAAGGACGTTGCAAAGCTGGCGGGGGTCTCCATCGCCACAGTTTCCTACTGCATTAACAATTCCCATAATCTGAACCCGGAGACCCGAGCCCGCATCAACAAGGCTATCGCAGAGCTTAACTATATTCCCAACTCACAGGCCAGAAATCTTAAACGTAAGACCCTGCATCACATCTGCGCTATTTTCCCCAACCTGGAAAATCAGTGCTATAACGAGTTTTTAAAGGGCATCATCATGCAGTGCGAAAATTCCAGCTATTCCCTGGATATCTCCTGCTCCTACAATGATGTGGCTACGGAGCAGCATCTGATCGAGGATGCCATCAGCAAGGGGTCTGCCGGTCTGTTGCTGGTAACCTGTCAGCCGGATAACACGGAATTTTTCCAGAATACGCTGATCAAGCACAATATCCAGACCGTGTTTCTGGATCGTATGCCCAACCGTATCGATGGCATCTATTTCGGTTTTGACAACTATTCCTCCGTTCGCTACCTTGCCCAGCGACTGATCGCCTGCAATTTCCGGGATATTCTCCTGGTATGCGGCTCCGACAAAAACTTTTCCGATTCCGAATGCATTGCCGCCTTTCAGGAGGTGCTGGACAATGCCGGGCTGGACGGTGCATCCCGGATCCTCGTCAGCGACACCACCAAGGAGGGCGCCTTCAAGGTATCCCTGCAGTCCTGGGTCAACGACCCGCCTCAGGCCATTATTGCCTCCTCTCAGGCTGTCTGTCAGGGTATTATTGAGGCCTGCAACCTGAGCAATCTGCGCATCCCTGAGGATATCTGCATTCTTACTCTGGGCGTGGATAACTGGAATCATTCCTCCTTTTATCCCAATATTATCCGTACCTCCCGCCCTGCCTATGCTCTGGGTATGCAAAGCTGTCAGGCCCTTATCAATGCCCTGGAGAAATCCGAGACACCGGAGAATCGCTTCCATTTGCTGCGGGACGGTATCCTGGATTATCCCCTGTCCCTGCCTATGCCCAGAAATCCTTACCTGGATCAGCCGGATCTGTCCTACGGCACATTGAATATTGCCTGTACAGATCTGCCTACCATACAGGCCATCAAGGCGGTGAGCATTCATTTTTATCACAAATACCATCTGCGGCTCCGCTTTACCTTTATGGAGTTTACAGAGCTGTTTAACACCATTCAACAGGATTCCCTCCGGGAGAGTCCCCAATATGATATTTACCTCTACGACAGTTCCTGGTTCCATTATCTGTTTAATACCGGCTGTCTGAAGGATCTCTCTGAGGATGTTTTCAGTATGCAGGAAATGCGCCGCTACTTTATCCAGAAAAACCTGGAAAACTGCACCGTAGACGGCCATGTATACGGTTTCCCTGTTGTAGGCGGAACCCAGTTCCTGCTGTATCGGAAGGATCTCTTCAACGATCCTGACCTGTGCCAGGCCTACAAGCGGGATCACCATATTTCCCTGCGTCCGCCGGTAACCTGGAAGGAATTTAATACCATTGCCCGCTTCTTCACCCGGGAGTACAATCCCAACTCTCCCACCCCCTACGGCACCGCCATTGCCACGGGGCTGAACGAGGAGCTGGCTCTGGAATTTGAGCCCCGGCTTTGGAGCCATGGCGGCAGCTTCTTTGATGCCCACGGCCACCTGTGCATGAACACGCCCCAGAACGCCCGTGCTATGGCCAATCTGGTGGAGTCCTTCTCCTACTCACAACCGGAGCTGTACTCCAATCAGGACGTATTTGCGGAGTTCTCCAAGGGTAATGCGGCTATGATCGTATCCTTTACGGAATACGCCGCCCAGATCCAGAACCGTTCTCACCTGGAATACCTGCATAAAAGCGGCTATGCCCCCATCCCCGGAAAAACCCCGGTAAACGTTGGATGGCATTTCGGCGTGTCCCCCAACTGCAGGAAAATGCCCTACGTTATCCGCTTTTTCTACTGGCTTCATGACCGGCATAATTCCTACTATACAGCGATCCTCAGCGGTGCCTCTGCTCTGGAGTATCCCTACAAGAATCACGAGCTGAAAAAGCTGTATCCCTGGATGGATCTTACCTCCGATGCCATGGAGATATGCCGTTCCCGTATTTACCCTCAAAAGACCCAGTCCGGCTTCCTGCCTCCCTATCAATTTGAGCAGGTACTCTGTGACGGTATTCGGCAAAAGCCCTCCTCACCGGATGAGGTATCCCTTTGCCTGGACGAAATACAGAAAAACACCCTTCGCCTGATGATCAGGTAATACTACATAAAAATACCGCTGTGGAAAAATTCCACAGCGGTTTTCGTTTTCTTACAGGGCTGTCTGCTTAGGCAGCTTTCTTTTTCAGTTTCGGTAATCTGAAGCCATCGCCTTCCATGAAGGTACTCAGGATCAATACGATAACCAGCAGGCCACCATAGATCATACTTGCATGATAGGTATTCAGACCCGGGAACATGTTAACACCGGAGGTGATCATCTGGATGATCAGAACGGAGAACAGGATGTTACCGATCTTACCAACACCACCGTTGGGAGAAATACCAGCCAGTACCAGCAGAAGAATGATCTTCATAACATAGGACTCACCGTTATCAGCCTTTGCACAGTTCAGTGTGGAAACCATCAGCATACTACCGATACCGCAAAGGATATCGCCCAGTACGAAGGTACCGATGATCATAGCATCTGTATTGATAGCAGAGAATTTACAAGCTTTACGGTTAGTACCGCACATATACAGCTTCTCACCATAGGTTGTATATTTCAGGATCAGAGCACTGATAACAAATACAATCAGGAAGATCAGCAGCGGGAAGGGGATAAATCCAAATACATTGGAATGTCCTACTTCGATGTACAGGTTCGGTACAGTAGATACGGTTTTACCACCGGTGATACCGGTAGAAACACCCAGCCAAACCATCTGCATGGCGATGGTAGCGATAACAGGGGGAATACCCAGTTTGGAGATCAGCACACCGTTGATAACACCACCGATAGCGCAGATCGCAGATACGATAATAAATGCTTCTACAATAACCAGAGCAATCTGTCCGTTGCTCATGCCATCAGTCACCTGATTACCCATAAAGGTAACACCAATAATGGTAGCAAAGTTGCCCAGCATAACGAAAGACATATCGATACAGCCAATCAGCAAACAGAACATAACGCCGAAGGACATTACACCGAACTCAGGGAACTGCATTACGATACCCTTCCAGGTACCCAGTTTCCAGAAGGTTCCGCCTTTTGTTACAGTAAAGATCAGCATTACGACTACCATAAAGGCAAGCAGTATGGCTGTGTATGGATTTTTCTTAAAGAATTCTTTTACCTTTGTCATTTTCAGCCCTCCTTAACCGTTACGACGTTTTGCCTGAACAGCGGAAATCGTGATACCAATCAGGATAATGATACCGTTGAACAGATCCTGCCAAGCACTGTCAATACCAATCAGCAGCATACTGTTGGATACAACAGTGATCAGTGTCATAGCACACATGGTTCCAAATACAGTACCCTCACCACCGAAGATACTGGCACCACCAAGGATAACAGCCGGGATGATGGTCATTTCTTTACCGATCAGGGCCTTCGGAATAGCCTGGCTTGTCAGACAAACACGAAGCTGTCCGGCAAATCCGGCAACCACACCAACTACAGAGTAGAGGATGAATTTAGTTCTCTTAACATTGTATCCGGCACGCTCAGCAGATACTTCGTTACCACCGATAGCGTACAGAGCACGACCAAACATGGTCTTGTTCAGAACGAAGGATGTAACGATGCAGAAGAATACCAGAAACAGAATAGTTACAGAAAGGTCATAGCTTACCTGGCGGGTACCAACAGTTGTGGTGTAGGTAGCCAGCTTAGCTGTACCCAGACCCTTGAAGCCGTTGGGCAGCTTAGAGGTGATCTCTTTCAGCTGGAACAGACCCATGGAAATACCGGTAAACAGTGTCTGTGTACCCAGTGTAACCAGCATGGTATCCAGCTTGAAGTTGGAAATGATCAGACCATTGAAAGCACCCAGAACCAGACCGATCAGCATAGCCAGAAGGAAACCGGCAATGGGATTGGTGGAACACCATCCGTTATTCAGACACAGTGTTGTGGACAGAGAATAGGACAGTGCTGCGATAGCCGGGAAGGACAGGTCAAATCCTCCGGAAATCATAACAACAAGGGAACATAATGCGAAGATACCATCGGTAACCATCGCACGTAAAATTGTAAAGATCTTACCCGGCACCAACAGCTGTCCGCCGGATACAATATGAATCACAATGCTCAAAGCGATAACAACGATAAAGATGTAGAACTCTGTACGCTTTGTCAAACGTTTTAATGCGGCTTTATCCATAACGCACTCCTCCTTAGCGAATAATCTCGAGAATATTCTCTTCTGTAATTTCATCACCGGACATCTCGCCTACCATGCTGCCGTCCTTCATAACGAGAACACGGTTACAGTTGACAACAACCTCGGCAAGGTCATCGGAAATAATGATAACAGCCAGACCGTCGTTGGCCAGTTCATGTACCAGATGGTGAATATCCTGCTTAGCACCAACGTCTACACCAACGGTGGGGCCGTTAAGGATCAGTACATCCAGATCATTGCTCAGCCATTTGGAAAGTACGATTTTCTGCTGGTTACCACCGGACAGTGTAGATGCCAGTTTACGAACATCATCTGTCTTGATGGCAAATTTTTCTCTCCAGATATCAGCGTCCTTGATCAGATCCTGTTTTTTCAGGATACCCATCTTGTTGGACAGTCTCTTCAGAGAAGAAATGGTAATGTTATCAGCGATGGGCTGCTGCAGGCAAAGACCCTCTGTCAGACGATCCTCCGGCACATAACCGATCTTCATCTTCTGTGCAGCGATGGGGCTGGTGATCTTAACCTCTTTGCCGTTCAGTTTGATGGTACCGCTCTGTACCTTCTCCAGTCCGAAAAGTGCCAGAGCCAGCTCTGTACGTCCGGAACCCAGAAGGCCGGTAACACCAAGGATCTCACCTTTCTTCAGGTTGAAGGTAACATCGTTACATTTCTTATCTTTCAATGTAAGGTGCTCAACCTCAAGCACCGGCTCCTTACTGATGTTCTTGGGAACAAAGTAATCCGGCTGCAGTCTACGACCGGTCAGATAATATGTATAGTCGTCACGGTTCAGATCAGCTGTAGGACCGGAGTATACATTCTCACCGTTTCTCATGATACATACATCATCAGAGATCTCAAAGATCTCTTCTGTTTTATGGCTGATGAACATGATGGCAATACCACTGTCACGAAGCTGGCGAACAGTTTTAAACAGAGCGTCAACCTCTTTCTTTGTCAGGGCTGTTGTAGGCTCATCCATGATGATCAGCTTTGCATTAAAAAGAAGTGCACGGCAGATGGCAACCAGCTGTTTGTCAGCAACACTGAGTTCACCCATTCTGGCGTCCAGATCAATCTTATAACCGATTTTAGATAAGGCTTCTCTTGCAGTAGCCTCCCAACTCTTCTTGTTAACTAATTTTCTTCCTGCAGTAATTTCTGAGTTAATAGCCAGATTCTCTCTAACCGTCAGGTTCGGGAAAATGGACAGATCCTGGTAAATTACCTGGATACCCAGCTTAGTAGCCTCAGCCGGGGTGATTTTGGGAATTTCATTTCCCTCAAAAGTTACAGTACCTTCGTCTCTGGTGTATACACCGGAGATGATCTTAACTAATGTAGATTTTCCACAGCCATTTTCACCGGCCAGACACATAACCTTACCCGGTCTAACTTTTAAATCCACATGGTCCAATGCATGAACACCTGCAAAAGATTTGCAAATTCCAGACATTTCAAGTAAATATTCTGACATAGACACGCAAACTCCTTCTCTCTAGTTTTAACCTATACAGGCCAGTGATATCTTAACCACTACAGAAGCCCTTCATCCGCAGAGCTTCTGCAATATCTAAGATACGAGGCAGAGAGACCAGCTCTCTGCCTCATTTCATAACTTATTACTTACTCATTTTTGGGGACTCTGTTAATTAAAGTCCAACTTCCAGCCAGTAATCAATGTTGTCAGCTGTAATAGCGATCTGTCCATCACCAACGATAACTTTGTCGTTAACGCTGCAGTTGGTGTAACCATCAACTGCCAGATCAGCTGTGTCGCCGATTGTCTGGCCATTGAACAGCTGTACAGCCAGTTCGCACATAGCCTTAGCAGTAACACCTGCATCCCACAGAGCTACAGACTGAAGAGTTCCGTCTGCGATGTAGTCAGCAACCTCAGAGGGCATAGCTACGGAAATAGCGAATACCTGTCCGGTCAGACCCATCTCGCTGATGGCACGAGCTGCACCAGGAGCATCGAAGGAACCGGTACCCAGGATACCTTTCAGATCCGGATATTTCTCAATTGCTTCTTTTGTCTTGTTGTAAGCGATATCGGCATCAGAATCATCAACCAGACGCTCTTCAAGGTATGTCATGTTCGGATAAGCTTCTTCTGCACGAGCGATAGCTGCGTCAGCCCAGTTGTTCTGGGATTCCATGGTCAGAGAACCAACCATTGTTACATACTCGCCTTCCTCACCCATCTGTGCGGCCAGCTGATCCATCAGGAATGCACCAAGACCACTCTCATCGAATGCTTCGATATCGTAGTCGATGTTGGTCATACCGGAAGCCTCAGTAGAGATAACGATGATACCTTTGTCCATAGCCTCTTTACAGATAGCTTCGCAAGCATCCGGATCGTTGGGGGAGAACAGCAGAGCATCGATCTCACCCTGGTTTACAAGGTCAGTCATGATCTGAACCTGAGCTGCGGCATCAACTTCTGCCGGAGCCTGATAGTTAACGCTGTCGTTCCACTCAAGTACGTTTGCTTTTACGTTGTCCCACCAGGGCTGTCCCTCTACTTTACCTACGAAAGCGATACGGGGCATTTCGCCTGTTGTTGCAGTTGCTTCTTCAGCTG
>CAZUBP010000007.1:0-16506 GCA_964618605.1 uncultured Lachnospiraceae bacterium
CTCTCTGGCACTCATGGTACCCAGTACCTCACGGTTTACAATGACCTGAGATCCGGTATCGTAGGTAGGCTTCAGAAGGATAGGATTCATCAGCACGGAGGGTTTAATTCCCGCTGCCTCCGCCTGCATGACCTGGGCACGCCCCATTTCCAGACCTTCCTCTGTAATAAATGAATTTAACGCCATATTCTGGGATTTAAAGGGGGCCACTCTGTAGCCATCCTGATGAAAGATACGGCAAAGCCCCGCTGCCAGCAGACTTTTTCCTGCATTTGACATCGTGCCCTGCACCATAATCGCTTTTGCCATATTGTCCTCCTGTCCTACTGTATATCTATACGCTGCTCTTTAAAGGATCTCCTCCAGAGCTGCTACCAGTTTTTCGTTATCCTCGTGCCGCCGTACAGCGATACGGAAATAGCCTTCCCCCAGACCGGGGTAATTGCTGCAGCTGCGGATCAGCAGCTTTCTGGCCAGGCACTGTTCCTTCAGATCCGCCGGACCTTCAAAAAACAGGTAATTTGCCTGAGAGTCGTACACCTTCAGCCCCATCCGGGTCAGCTGCTCTTTCAGCCATACCAGCTCTGTCTGTACCAGGCATAAGCCCCGCTCCACGTACTCCACCTCTTTCAGGGCTACGACCCCTGCTTCCTGGGCCGGAAGGGATACGTTCCAGGGCTGGGTGATCCGTCCCATACGCTCCAGAAGCTCTGTATTGGCAGTAATACCATAGCCCAGACGAAGGCCTGCCATGGCGTACCGCTTGGTAAAGGCCTTCAAAATGAAGAGCTGTCGGGTACTATTCAGCCGTTTTTTCAGGGAAAACTGTTTCTCATGGGGAATGAAATCCTGAAAGCATTCGTCCACCACCAGAAAGGTTCCCTGCTCCTCACAGATATCTACGATCTGCTCCAACAGCTGGGGCGGGATCACAAAGCCTGTGGGATTGTTGGGATTACACAAAAAGACGATATCCGGCTTTGTCCTCAATGCCTCCAGATAACGCTCCGTAATATAAAATCCGTCGGCACCGGAATCAAAGCGGGATACCTGACAGTCCACACTCTCCAGGGCCTGCTCGTACTCCGCAAAGGTAGGGGCCTGCAAAAGAGCCCTTTTAGGGCGCAGCGCCTGGATCAGGGAAAAGATCAGATCCGCCGCTCCGTTTCCGCAGATCAGCTGCTCTTCTTCCACCCCTTCGTAGGCAGCCAGCGCCTGTACCAGTTTTTCACAGCGCACATCCGGGTACTGGGAAATCCGCTGCATACTCTCCGTCACCGCCTGGATCAGACTCTCCGGGGTGCCCAGAGGATTCATATTTGAGGAAAAGTCAATGACATCCGGGTGTCGGTAGACATCTCCGCCGTGTACCTGTTCTTTCATCTGTTTTCCTCCTTACAAAACTATATGTATCACTATACGCACAAGGCAAAATACCACAAGGGAACAAACCGCTGTGGCGTACAGCAGGCGATTGGCTCTGGGAATATCCTCGATCTCCACCGGACGGATGGCGTCGCCGATAAACTCCTTTTTGTGAAGCTCACCGAAATACCAGGCATCCCCTGCCAGCTGGATATTCAGCGCTCCCGCCATCACGGATTCTGTGTGGGCGGAATTGGGGCTGGCATGCTTTCTTCTGTCCCGTTTAAAGATACGAAATGCGTTTTTCGTATCCATACCGCAGAAAAGCGTAGCAAAAATCATCAGCAGGGCAGAAAGACGGGCGGGAATATAGTTCACCAGATCGTCAAACTGGGCTGCTGCCGTACCGAAATACCGATATTTGTCGTTTTTATAGCCTACCATGGAATCCATGGTGTTGACGGCCTTGTAGGCTACCCCCAGAAGGGCGCCGCCGATAACCATATAAAACAGAGGTGCCAGAACACCGTCGGAAGCATTTTCCGCCACCGTCTCTACAGCTGCCTTGGTAACCCCCTCTTCCGTAAGGTTTTCCGTGTCACGGCCTACGATCATAGACACAGCCTTCCGGCTTTCCAGGATATCTCCCGTTTTCAGGGCAGCATACACCTTCATGCTCTCTGTCTTTAAGGATTTTGTAGCCAGCATCTGATAACAGATCACTGTCTCCACCACCAGGCCCAAAGCCCAGTGAATATGATAGCAAATATGCAGAAGGATCGCCGTAACGGCTACACTGATCCCTACCACAAAGAGCACCAGAAAGCCACCGGCTATGCGCTCTCCCTTTTTATTCTTCGGGAAAACAGCCAAAAGCAGCTTTTCCAGCTGGGAGATCAGCATTCCTATGGCCTGTACCGGATGATACAGCCAGTGGGGATCCCCCAGGAGCAGATCCAGTACAAATCCCAGAATCACCGCTGCCAGAATATAATCCATGCTATTTACTAATTTTATCATGCTCTTCACCTGTTATTTTCTTTTGTTTCTTCTGCGACACGAAGGATAAACTCTCCCTTGTCTGCTTCCTGACAGCTCACCAATAGACTTTCTCCGTTTTTGATCTGCCAGTCAAAATAATCCCTGTGAGGTTCGGACCAGGCATCCATGATGGCCATAATGGTGCCCCCATGGACCACCAAAGCCGCCCGGGTTACTCCCTGGGTCCTGCAGGCCTCGTACACCTGTCTGAAGCCCTCCCTGCATCGGGCCACAAAGCCCTCATGGCTCTCTCCTTCCGGGAAAGGCGCCATACCGCCGCTGTCGATCCATGCCTGATACTGGGGATCTCCCGACAGCTCCTGCCAGGTATGTCCCTCAAACAGGCCGAAATCACATTCCCGCAGCTTCTCTATGATCTGGAGAGGCATTCCGGGATACAAAATCTCTGCTGTCTCTATACATCGCTTCATGGGACTGGAAAAAACCAGCTCCACCGAAGGAACCTTTTTCCCCTGTAGGGCCTGTCGTCCCTCCTCACACAGGGGCTCGTCGCTGCGGCCTACATAGGCCCCCTTTAGATTTCCTGCCGTCTTTCCGTGACGAATACATACGATCTCCATGGGCCTTACCTACTTGATCCGAAGGCCTACGCCGCAGATCACCCGGTAAACCTCCTGGGAAAAAGCAGCCAGCACGGTACAGACACGGCCGGTCCTTTCTCTGTATTCCCGGTCAAAGGCGTCCACCGGCACTACGCCGCACCCCATCTCGTTGGTTACCACCACCAGATCGGGATTTCTCTCTATCAGCTCTTCTCCCAGCGTCAGGCAGTCCCGGCCTTCTCCCAGTCTGTTTTTGATATATTCATGGAAATGAAAAATTCCTTCACAGGAAAATATATCCTCTGCCCGGCACTCAGCGCCGTCAATAAAGGAGATCTCAGGATACTTTTCGGCAGCAAAGGCCTTTTTCCCCTGAAACGCTCCGCCGATTATCAGCTTCATTTTTCTACCTCACCTACAGCAGGGCAGCCAGAGCATGCACCAGCACCAGTACAAAGAGCACTGCTGCCTCACATACGCAGACAAAATAGCCTGCCAGATCTCCGGTCATACCGCCGAAATATTTTACTGCTTTTCTGTAATACCAGTAATACACTGCCAGCATGGTCAGGGTCATTACCCCGCCATACAGGGGAGAAAGCACCGTAACGGCAACGCCGCAGACAATATAGATCCCCGGCAGTATCCATTTGCATTTGGGATCTCCCTCTTTTTCCCAGGTATTGACAGTTCCCGTTTCCTTTGCCTTGGGAAAACGGAAAATAGACAGGGCATTGAGGCAGCGGCTCATGGGAAACATAAAGCCGAGAGCCGGCCAAAGCACCGGCTGGCGAGCCACCTCACTGTACAACCCATACATAAAGATAAACCAGACAATGCCCCGGATCACCGCAAAGGCCCCTACATGGACATCCTTCAGGATCTCCACCCGCTGTTCCTTAGGCTTCCAGGAGCTTAAGGCGTCTGTGGTATCCAGATAGCCGTCCAGATGAATACCCCCGGTAAGGACAAAGGGGATAAGAAATAGGATCACAGCAAAAAGGGTATCTCCCAGGGACAGTGCCGACCCCAGATACGCCCACAGACAGGATAGGGCACCGATAACCGCACCTACCAGAGGCATAAATACCAGCATATAGCGGATATTGTCCCTTTCCCAGTCGCATTTCGGCATGGGGATCCGGGAAAACATGGCAAAAGAAGCTATGCAGCTATTGATCAGCTTTTTCATGTTTTTCTCCTTTCACCGTTATGGGGATACCGTAAACCACTTCCGTTACCCGGTCTGCCATACGCCCCATTTCACTGTTGATCTGTCCCAGATAGGACTGGTAGCGCCGGGTATCGGGATCGTACTCCATGCCGTCGCTGAAGATCTCATTGGTCACCACCAGAAGATGCCGGGTCTTGCCCAGCAGACAGCGGATCCCTTCCAGGATCTCCTCCACCGTATGCTCTCCGGCTCCCCCCTCCTGGTACATCTCGTTGGCGGTAAGATTGGACATACATTCCAGCAATACCACGCTGTCCTGAGGAATATCCGCCTCTTTCAGGCCGGTATAGCATTCCACCGTGGTGAACTGCTTTTCCTTTCGCATATTCCGATGACGTTCTATGCGCTTTTCGCATTCCTCATCAAAGGGAAACATGGTGGCAATATAGATTCTGTGAGCCGGACCCAGATCCAGCACACATTGCTCGGCATAGGCAGATTTTCCGCTGCCGCTGCCCCCTGTAATCACATGAAACATAGCGTCTCCTAGCTCAAAGGAACGTAATGTTCCATATTATTTTCATCAAAGGATGCCACGGAACGATATACCTCCATGGCCATGTCCAGAATGGGGAATAACAGCACGGCACCGCTTCCCTCTCCCAGACGCATACGACAGTCCATAAAGCCCTCCAGACCCAGGGTGTCCAGGATCAGCTTGGAAGCCGGTTCCTGGGACAGATGGGAGGCAAACATATACTGCTTGCACAGAGGATTGATCTTGTAGGCTGTCAGAGCTGCCACACCGGAAATAAAGCCGTCAATAACCACCGGCATTCCCAGAGCCGCACCACCGATAAATACGCCGCACATACCGGCGATATCGAAGCCGCCTACACAGGAAAGGACACCGATGGGATCCTCCGGATCCAGCTGATACTTAGCCAGAGCCTCTGTGATCACCTGTACCTTCTTTTTCAGCCCCTCACTGGAAAGTCCTGCCCCACGGCCGGTTACCTCCTCGGGAGATACCCCGGTAAAGGCTGCTGTCATGGCACTGCTGGTGGTGGTGTTGCCGATACCCATCTCACCGGTAGCCACAATGCGATAGCCCTTTTCGTAGAGCTCCTCCGCCATATGGATACCTACCTCAATGGCCTGAACAGCCTGCTCTCTGGTCATAGCCGGTTCCTTGGCAAAATTCTTTGTACCGTAAGCCACCTTATGGTTGGGCAGTATGGTATCGGAGGCTATACCGATATCTATGGGAAATACATCGGCACCGGATTTCTTGCAGAAAATGGCTGCCGTTGCCTTTTCCTTCAAAAAGTTCTCCGCAATGATCTTGGTCACATCCTGACCGCTCTGGGAAATGCCTTCCTCCACGACCCCGTTGTCGGCGCACATAACCACCAGGGCCTTTTTGTCCAGAGATACATCTGCTGTTCCCAGCATACCCGCTACAGCGGCTACGGCATCCTGAAGCTTGCCCAGGCTGTGAATGGGAATAGATGTCTCACTCCAGCGCTTCCAGGCCTGATCCACGGCCTCCTGATGTAACGGTTTGATTTTTTTCAATGCTTCTTCCAGTGTCATTCCCATTCTTCCTTTCCTCCCGGTGCCCTACCAGGCGTTTTTTATTCTTCTTTTCTCCAGACATTTCTCCAGAAATGCCTTCGGGAATTCATCATTTGCATAATAATAGATATGGGGAAATCCCGCAAAGAGGGTGTCTTTTGCATGAATACAATCCCATCCCCGGGTGCTTAAGGGCTTTTCCGCATGCCAGTCCTCTCCGCAGCAATCCGAGTCAAAATAATGGAACTCATGGGCATTCATGGGACCGATCTCCCTGCCAAAGGCGGTGCCCCCCTGAAGGGTAATATATCCAAAGCGGGTAAGCCGGGGTGTTTTCCATACACGACCGGAAACGGTACCCACCATAGGCCAGGCTCTGCCCTCCATATCCTCCATGGATTCGTGGAGATACATAAAGCCGCCGCACTCCGCTGTGGTCACCAGACCGTATTCTATGGCCAGCCGGATATCCTCCAGCATAGCCGTATTCTGGCTCAGTTTCTTGGCATACAGCTCCGGATAACCGCCGTTTAACATCAGGCCGTCCAGATCCCTGGGGAGGTTCTTGTCATGCAGGGGAGAAAATTCCACCAGCTGTACCCCCTGTTCCCGAAGATAATCCAGATTGTCCTCATAGAAAAAGCAAAAGGCCTCATCCCGGGCTACGCCGATGCGCACCCCTGCGTAGGGAAGCTCTCCTTGGTTTTCCTGTTCCGGCTCATACTGCTGGAATCGCTCACTGCTCTCCATCTCCTCTGCGGAAGCTGCCAGATGGAGAAGTCCGTCAATATCCACCGTCTTTTCCATGGTTTCCGCCAGTAGATCCAGCTGCATCTGGAGATCGTCTATTTCCTCCGGAAGCACCAGGCCCAGATGACGGCTTTCCAGCAGACAGTCCTTCAGCTCCGGCAGATAGCCGTAAACCTTCAGGGGCAGCTGTTTCTCGATCATTTCCTTTACCCGGGGATACAGCATCCCGGATATACGATTCAGAATAACCCCCTGAATATGACTGTTTTCCTTGTATTCCAGAAATCCCTTGATAAAGGGAACGATAGACACGCTCATGCCCTTGCAGTTTACCAGCAGCACCGCCGGTGTACGGGTGGTGTCTGCCAGATCCCAGGCGCTGGCACTTACGGAGATCCCTGCCAGACCGTCATAATATCCCATAACCCCCTCGATCACAGCCACATCTGCATTGGCGGCGTTTTTCTCCAGAAGGAAACGGGTAGTATCCTCATCGGTAAAAAAAGTGTCCAGATTGCGGCTTTTGGTACCAATAACCTTTGTGTGGAACATGGGATCAATATAATCCGGACCGCACTTGAAGGAGACCACCTCCAGGCTGCGATTTTTCAAAGCCTGCAGGAAGCCGCAGGTACACAGAGTTTTGCCGCTTCCGCTGGCTGCGGCGGTGAACAACAGTCGTGGTATCTTCATGGGCTATTCCTCTCCTTCAAAAGAAAAGATATATACCGGATTTTGTCCCAGCATCATATGATAGCTGCCTACCGTTTTTGACCGGGCTACAGACATGGCAACGATCTCCGTGTCCTTTACCGGATATTTTTTCATGACATCCAATGCCTCCTGCACCGTTTCCAGGGTAATAGCATTGATGACGATGCGAATATGGGGATTTTTCTGCAGCAACAGACCTACGATCTGATCCAGATTGCCGGAGGAACCCCCGATAAAAGCGTGGGTGGGTACAGGCAGATCCTCCAAAGCGTCGGGAGCCAGTCCCTCCACCACGGTAAGATTATCCACGCCGAAATGCTGCTTATTCTTTTTCAGCAGTTCCACTGCCGTATCCTTTTTCTCTATGGCGTATACATGGCCGTCCGTCACCGTCAGGGCCATTTCTATGGATACGGAACCGGTGCCTGCCCCTACATCATATACCACTGCCCGGCGGTTCAGATGCAGCTTGGAAACAGAACAGGTGCGTACCTCTTCCTTAGTCATAGGCACCTTATCCCTAAGGAAACATTCATCGGACATGCCGTGGGTGATGACCCTGTTGGCAGCCTTTTCATTCTCCACATATACCACGCAAAGAGGATCTGTTACCAGCTCTGTAAAGTCCTTTGCCTGTCCTCTGGTGATCTTTTCCTCGGGATAGGACAGATTTTCTCCAACGGCGATCTGCACCTCACCCATACCGTAATACACCAGTTTTTTGCAAAGCTCACTGACCCCATCTGCCGTGCCGAGAATAGCAAAAAGCTTTTCCTGTTCCCGAATATGACCGATAAGATTTACCTCCCGGCCATGGCTGCTGAAGGGCACCACATCCTCCCAGGGAAGCTGCAGTCTGGCCATAAAGGCCACCATGGAGGAAATACCCGGCACGATATGTACCTCTCCCTCCAATACCTGAAGAAGCTTTTTGGCTCCGCTGTAAAAGCCCACATCTCCCGACAGGGCTATGGCTACCTTTTCATATTCCGGATGCTCCAGGATAAAGTCCCGGATCACTTCCGGCTTGTAAGCGAAGAACACCGGCTGTCCCGGTGCTGCCACACTTTCACACATTCTGCGGGCGCCGATAATAACATCCGCAGCGGCAAAACAGGCCTTTGCCTCTCCGGTCTGCTGGTTTTCCTCTCCCGGGCCTATGCCCACCAGAGAGATCTGCTGCTTTATAGTCAGCTGCAGCCGCTTAGCCAGGACAGCTTTGCAGGCAGCAAGGCTGACTCCCTCTTCCCTGAGGGGACGGCCGATAACCACCAGTCTGGCTCCTGCCTGTCTGGCTGCCTCCACCTTTTCCGGAAAGCCGCCGTTTTTTCCCGCTTCCTTGGTCACCAGATAACGGATATCGTACTGCTTAAGCAGCGCTGTATTCATTTCCACAGAGAAGGGTCCCTGCATACAGATCAGATGCTTTCCCGTAAAGCCCAGATCGGCACAGCTTTTTACCACCTCGGGAAGGGAAAGCACTCTGGCGTAGACACGATTGGCAAAATCGGGAATCACCCTGTACTCCTTCAGCTCCTTGCTGCCGGTGGTGGTAAGAATATTGCCGGTGGTACCTGCCAGAAAGGCCGCAGCCTCCGCCACGCTGTCTGCACAGATAACCTCCTTCTCTGACCAGTTTTCACTGTCTCTCAGCAGACGCAGATATTCTGCCCCCGCTGCATTGCAGGCTGCTCTGATATTTTCCGTTACCAGAGCCGCATAGGGATGGGTAGCATCCACCACCAGAGAGATCTCCTCCCGGCGTATCATCTCCTCCATCTCCTCCTGGGTAAGGCGATCGTGGGAAACTGTGAGATACTCCCCCTGGGGAAGCAGGCTCTCACCGTACTCCGTAGCCACGCACACCTGTGTATTTACTTCATGGGCATTCAGAAATTCCGCAATCTCCCTGCCCTCTATTGTTCCTGCAAAGACAAGTATCTTTTCCATTAGAAGTCTCTCTTTTCTTTATCAGTCCTGTACGCCCTTATAGCCTCTGGGAGTAACCATCTTACCGGCGATCTCTTTTGTCTGGGAATTTCCGATAAATACGGTGGTAAACATATCCACCTTGGTATCACGAAGCTCCTTTAAGGTCATTACCCGGGAAAATTCTCCCTCTCTGGCGATATTGCCTACAATACCGCAGACTGTCTCCGGAGATTTGTACTGCATCATGAGATCGCAGGCCTTCTGGAGATAATCATGACGCTTCTTGCTGGAGGGATTGTACAGACAGATGCTTAAATCTGCCTCGGAAGCTGCCAAAAGACGCTTTTCGATCTTCTCCCAGGGTGTCAGAAGGTCACTCAGGGAAATCAGACAGAAATCATGGATCAGGGGTGCACCCAGTACGGCACCGCCTCCCAGAGCTGCTGTAACGCCGGGGATGATCTCCAGCTCAACCTGGGGATAACGAACGCCTACCTCATACATAAGACCGGCCATACCGTAAACTCCTGCATCACCGCTGCAGATCATGGACACGGTTTTGCCCTTTGTGGCCTCCTCAAAGGCGATAACGCAGCGATCCACCTCTTTTTTCATAGGCGTTGTCATAAATTCCTTACCAGGGAAATGATCCTTTACCAGATCCACATATACCGTATAGCCAATGATCACATCACTGTTTTCCAGAGCGTGAATGGCCTTTAATGTCATCTGTTCATATTCTCCGGGGCCGATACCCACTACATAGATTTTACTCAAAATGAATCCTCCTGTTTATCATAGCCACCGCTGCGGTCACCCCGCTTCGGGACGTTTTTTTCACCAGCAGCTCGCCGCCATCGGCGGAAAGCACTGCGCTTCGTTCACATACATTGTCCACACCGGTGATACTGCTGACAAAAGCAGAGGGTGTGAATTCCCCCGGTACCTGCTGAAGCTCTCCGGCACTGTAACACAAAAAAGGAAGGTTTTCTCTTTCTGCCAAAGCACAGAGCGCCTTTTCCTCTTTCTTTATATCGATACTGCTGAGACTGCAAAGGGCTCTTCTGTCCAGCTGTGCTGTATCCAGCACCTCCTCCAGAAGCTCCTGCACCCTGGCAGGCTCGGTTTCCTTTTTGCATCCCATACCCAGGCACAGGACGTGGGGTATCAGCTGCAGCGTTTTGGCAAACAAGTCTGACCGACGGTGTACTCCGATATAGATACCCAGCGGATACTGTTCAGCCTCCCGGGCATCGGTGATCCGGCATAATCCCTGGGGAAGGGTTTCCTCTGCTATGGGCAGCTCACTGTACACGCCGATGGTGTGCTGAGCCAGCAGCGCCGCACTGACCTCCTTGGCCAGCACCATGCTGTCTATAACCAGGCCGTTGGCCTTGGCAAACACATCCACGGCAAAACGCCGGTTCACATCTGTGGCCGTCGTCACCACGGGAATACTGCCGGTTATCTCTGCGATCTTCAGGGCCCAGGCATTGGCGCCTCCCAGATGACCGGACAGCAAAGGAATACAGAAATTCTTCCGCTCATCCAGTACAACTACCGCAGGATCTGTCACCTTGGAGGCCACGCAGCCGGCGATCCCCCTCACGGCGATCCCCAAAGCCCCCACATAGATCAGAAGGTCCCGATCCCAGTGCTCGGCAGTCCATTGGGGCAGGCGAAGCTCCGTCTTGCGAAACCGCTCGTCCTGTCCGGCATATTTACTTTTCACCCAGAGCGTACACTCCCCCTCACCGGCAAGTCCCTTCTCTATCTCCAGGGCTGTCTCCATGCCGGTTTGGGAAAAACAGATAATGTCTGCTTTCATGGGGTCTCCTTTTTATTTGCTGGCTTCACGGAACTCCGTGGTAAAAGCCGGATTATACAGCTCGGAACGATTGTAATCGCTGTGGGTAACCACATCACCGATGATCATCAGAGCTGTCTTTTTGATATCATTCTTTTTGGCTGTCTCTGCCAGTGTACCTACGGTACAGATAAATTTCTTTTCATCCTCCCAGGTAGCCTTATATACGATGGCAGCGGGAGTATCTGCTGTATAGCCCCCTGCGATCAGACGCTTAGACAGCTCTTCCAGCATGGTGGTGGACAAAAATACAACCATGGTTGCCTGGTGAGCGGCAAAGGACTCAATGCTCTCCTTCTCCGGCACCGGCGTACGACCTGCCATACGGGTAATAATCACACTCTGGGAAACATCCGGCAGGGTGTATTCCAGATCCAGTGCGGAAGCAGCGCCACAGAAGGAGCTGACACCGGGTGTGGAATCGTAGGAAATCTTCTTTTCATCCAGCACATCCATCTGTTCACGGATAGCACCGTAAAGACAGGGATCTCCGGTATGCAGGCGAACGGTCATCAGACCCTCCTCCTCTGCCTTAAACATAACCTCCAGCACCTCCTCCAGTGTCATAAGGGCACTGTTATAGATCTGGCAGCCTTCCTTGGCATAGTCCAAAAGCTGGGGATTCACAAGAGAACCGGCATAGATAATCACATCTGCCTCCTCCAGGAATTTTTTTCCGCGAATTGTGATCAGATCCGGGGCACCGGATCCTGCACCTACAAAATGAATCATGTATCGTATCCTCTTTTCTGTCCTCGTATTATTTATCCTGCTTGTCCTTGACAATGATCAGGGAATAGTAACCGGCATTCTCCGGAATCTCCTCTACACCTCGGTAGATCTTTTCATCCGGCATACCGCAATTTTCAATCATAACAACGGAAACGTCCATAGTACTGAGCACCCGTTTCACATCTGCCATCTTCTTACCGGCCTTCATCAGTACCTTGGTACCGGAAAGCTGTAAGGCCTCCTCGATCTGATAGGAAGCGGGGATCACATGGAGTTCCTCAGCCTTCTCCACCAGGCCGATATTCAGTCTGGCCGCTACGGCACAGAAGGAAGTGATACCGCTGACGATCTCTGTGGGATATCCCTTTGCCTCAACTCTTTTATGTACGTACAAATAGGTGGAATACACCGTTGTGTCTCCCAGCGTCAGGAATACAACATCCTTGCCCTGTTCCAGCACATCTATCACTGCCTGGGCACCTTTTTCGTGGCTTTCCAGCAGCTTGGCATGATCCTTGGTCATGGGCATATCGATGGGCAGAAGCTCCTTGTCTGCCAGCTCAGGATAAGCCTGCACCACGATCTTATACGCCACTGTATTCTCCGGTACAGTTCCGGGCACAGCGATCACCTGTGCCTCTTTAATCAAACGCAACGCCTTCAGAGTGAGAAGTTCCGGATCTCCCGGGCCTACGCCTACGCCATACAATTTACCTGTCATAAACATTCTCCTAAGTTAAATTAATTTTTTCTGTGCATTGATGCACGCTTTCAGCTGCGGCACCTTTTCGGTCTGTCCCAGCATACCATGTACGCTGGAAAAGAGTATAGCTCCCAGCTCCAGCTCATCGTGAGCTCTGTGGTGCAGATAATAGTCCACCTTAGGCAGAACCACCTGCATAAAAGCCTCCGTCAGCTGTTTTTCATAAAGAATATCCAACGCTTCCTCTGTGGTAACCGTATCCAAAATACGCTTTGCGGTCTCCAGATCAGCGCCTGCCCGGATCGCCTGTGCTGCCATCAGCTCCGCACGGCTGTCGGCATGCAGGGAATGGGTATTCATAATTCCCCCGGACACTTTGATAAATTTTCCGATATGTGCGATAAACAGTATTCCCTTAACCCCCAGTTCTCTGGCGAAATCCAGCGTTTCCCCTACATAATTGCTGCATTTCATGGCATAATCCAACCGTATATCTTTTTGTTCCTGAGAAAAAACCTCGCCATAGTTTCCCGGCGTGATCACCAGATAGTCTCCGCCGTTGGCTTTCAACATGCGCATCTCCACCCGGATGCTCTCGATCAGTGCCGCTTCACTCATAGGCACCACAATGCCGGAGGTACCCAGGATGGAAATCCCACCTGTTATTCCCAGTCTGGGATTAAAGGTCTTGCAGGCTCTCTCTTCTCCTTCAGGAGCGGAAACCAGCACCTCCATGCCGCCGGTGTAGCCCTTGGCTGCACAGACCTGGGACACTTCCTCAGTGATCATCTGACGGGGCACACGATTAATGGCTGCTTCCCCTACGGGCTGCTGCAGTCCCTTTCTGGTGACCCTGCCTACGCCTTTTCCGCCGTCAATATGAACTCCCGGTTCCGCCTTGCGGGAAACCTTTGCATAGATCAGCATTCCGGTAGTCACATCCGGATCGTCACCGCCATCCTTTCGCACAGCACACTGCACAAAGCCTTCGCCTCTGGAGATGTCCTCGATATTCAGATGGAGCAGCACACCTTTCGGTGTCCTCAGTGCCGTCTCTTCTACTAAATTACCGGTGAGCAACATCTCTGTCGCCGCCTTTGCCGCAGCTGCAGCGCAGGATCCCGTGGTATATCCCATTCGCATGTCTGGTATCCTCCTGATATTTTCGGGCAGACTATCCCCTTACCCGTTTAACATACCGCTTTAGATTATACTCTCACGGCCTTTTTCTGTCAATTTCCGATTCGTTATAGACACAATTTCTCAAATAATCGGACAATGAAAATAATTATAGGAATATTTATATATTTCCGGAAAATATATGCAAAAGGGCTGCTATGCCTTGGCAAAGCAACCCTCTTTCTCAAATAATAATACAGATCATGCCTCCATTGGAGTCATTCACGATTTTTTTCATGGTATTTTGCAGCTTGGTCTGGCTCTCGCTGCTGATATTGGCGATCTTGGTCTGTATCCCCTCCTCCATCAGCTGTTCAATGGATTTGCCGAAGATGCGGATATCCATCATATGCTCATCCTGCCCCGCTTTATCCTGAATAAAACGGATCAGATCCTGGGCCTGCTCTTCGCTGCCGAGGACCGGGGCCACCTCCGTCTCAATATCCGTACGGATCAGATGGATAGTTGGACTCACAGCTTTCAGACGGACGCCGTAGCGACCACCCTGGTGGATCAGCTCCGGATCCCCCACGGTAATCTCTTCCCGCAGAGGCAGCACCACACCGTAGCCGGACTGCCGGACGGCCTCCATGGCGGTACGCACCCGCTCGTACTCCTCCTTCTTCTCCGTGAGAGAACGAAGAAGGCGCACCAGATCATATTCTCCGGTGATGGCAGTGCCCGTAAGCTCCGTGAGTATCTGATAATAATATTCCTCTTTAAGATCCAGCCGGACATCCACCTCTCCTGTGGCAGGATCTACCTCTTCCAGACTCACATGGCGAATAGCTTCCTCCTCCGGCTCCAGGGATGCGGTCTGCACATCCCGCATATGCTGCAGCTTCCCGGCCAGGGATTGGGCACAGGTGATGAGCTGCTGCTTCAGGGGATGCTCCGTATCCAGGATCTCTGCCCACCGGGGAATATAAAAGGCCAGCTTCACCACAGGAAATTCCTGGAGCATAGCCTCCAGCACCTGCAGTACCTCCTCGTTTTTCATCTGCTCACAGTTTATGGTCACCACCGGCGCATCGTAGCTTTCCTGCAGCTTCGCCGCCAGGGCTTTTGTCTCCTCCTTGTAGGGGCGCTTGCTGTTTAAAACCACCACAAAGGGTTTCCCCGCCTGTTTCAGCTGATCCACCGTCTTTTCCTCTGCGGGAATAAAGTTTTCCCGGGGAATATCTCCAAAGGAGCCGTCGGTAGTCACCATGATACCCACGGTGGCATGGTCGTTGATGACCTTTCTGGTGCCGTAGTCCGCCGCCTTGCTAAAGGGCATCTCCACATCAGACCAGGGAGTTTTTACCAGCCGTTCTCTGTTGTTTTCCGTGCTGCCTGCCGCATCCTCCACCAGAAAGCCCACGCAGTCGATCATCCTGAGCTTTAGCCGGATATCCTCGGACAGGGTGATCTCTACTGCCTCCCGGGGAATAAATTTGGGTTCCACTGTGGTGATCAGCTTACCTGAGCCGCTTACCGGCAGCTGATCCAGGGTCTCCTTTTTTCCCGCCTCGTCCATATAGGCCAGAGCCGTCAACTCCATAAAGCGGCGGATAAAGGTGGATTTTCCCGTGCGAACAGGGCCTACCACCCCTAAAAGCAGCTGCCCCTTCGTTCTTTCCTTCAGATCCCGATATACTGAAAATGCCTCCAACATAAACCTCCCTGTTTTCCATCCTTTTTACATGACCGCAAAGATTATGTACCTCTTTATCTATATGCGCCCTTCATGTATTTCAGAAGCGAAAACAGGGAGTCTGTTTTATGTATTCATTTTTAACTGTATTTCTGAATTTGCCTTTCCACCAGATTCCAGAAGCCATCTGTATAAAGCCCTACCGCTACGTGGCAGTTCTTTTCCAGGCCGCTGACCTGATAGTAATCGCAGTAGGTTCTGCCATAGCCCTCACCATGCATGCAGTCCACCGAAACATTCATATCCTTAAAGACCAGAAATTTGGGTTCCAAAAGGATAGCTGCCGCCACAGGATCATGTACCGGCGCTTTCGGCATACCGTAGATCCGACTTTCCACCTCACAGTAGGGGGTCATAAGATCCGTAAACAGACGGGATGCCGGATTGTTGTGAGAGCCCATACGGGCGATCATATCCTGATCACAAAGGGCCTGCATGGTGACATCCAGTCCCGCCATATACAGCTCACAGCCGCTTTTCAGCACAATATCCGCCGCCTCCGGATCCGCAAACATATTGAACTCCGCCGCCGGCGTTATATTGCCCAGAGCCATGGAGCCTCCCATAAATACGATCCTCTCAATATGGGACACAATACCCGGTTCCAGACGCAGTGCCATGGCAATATTGGTCATAGGGCCGGTCACCAGGATCGTCACCGGTTCCTCTGACTGGAGCAAGGTGCGCACCATCCAGGTAACGGCATGCTCTGTCTCCCTCTTTTCCGGCATACGCTGGCTGTCAAAGCCATCCAGGCCGGTATCGCCGTGAATCTCCGGAGCGATCACCGCCTCCCGGATCAGGGGACCCTGACAGCCCCGAAATACCGGCACCGGTATATCCAGATAGGCTGTCAGTCTCTGCGCATTGTTAAAGGTGTGGGCAACGGTATGGTTTCCCGCTACCGTAGTAATGCCCACCAGTTTATAGGTTTCACTTTTTCCCAGCATCATAATGGCAATGGCATCGTCTCTGCCGGGATCACAATCCATCAATAATGGTTTTCTGGCCATAGCGAAATCCTCTTTATGCGTTTATCGCAATACCTGTATACAGCTGATAATATTTACCTTTCTGGGCAATCAGCTCATCGTGATTACCTCTTTCTATAATACGTCCCTGCTCCAGTACCATGATGCAGTCGCTGTTGCGGATCGATATGAAGAAGATTTTGGTACTCAGCGATTCGCACGGAAATATCAACAATATGGT
>CAZUBP010000008.1:0-16033 GCA_964618605.1 uncultured Lachnospiraceae bacterium
CCGCAGTATTCGCAGATGACTTAACAGGGCTTTTGGTAGATGGCTCCTATCTCACGGAAGACGATGAGGCTGAAAGCGACGAGCTTTTGGACTTTACAACGGAATCTACAGATCCCGGGGCCATTATGCCCCGCATCAGCTATCTCTATGGCGGCGTAGCCAAGATCAGTAATGCCGGTAACGGTAAGGTGGCCTGCTACGCCAATACAAAGGCGGCAACGACCTGCGATACGGTAAAGGTGGATATTTACCTGCAGTACTATGACGACGGCGCCTGGAATTATGTCAATAATTGGAACTATTCAGCATCGGATGTTTCCTACCTTGCCAAATCAAAGACCGTGTCAGTAACAAAGGGCCGTTACTACCGGATCAAGTGCTATCACAAGATAGTAAAGGGCACAGTATCGGAAAACAGTACGACAGTTACCGATGGCATCAAGATCCAGTGACAGCAGAAGCAGCCTTGTCCGTCTGCTGCTTCACCGCAGAGAAAATCTAAACGGGCAGGGCCTTGAAGGTGTAAGATAACCACTCTCACTGAAACCATCAATGACGTAGCAGAAGGGCGCAAAAGGGGAAGCAGTATTTTATCCGCAGGCATTACCTTCACCCAGCGCACCGGAGCACGTGTGGAATTACATAAAAAATAAAATAAAAAATACGAAAAGAACATGTTTTGTATATCGTGGAGGGTGGGGACCCGGCAGCTTCTGCACCATGTAAATCGGAAGCGCATCCACGAAACAGGATACTTCAGATAATGATGACGTTCTGATTAGGGTGTATAATTCCACAAAAATAAGGCATCCGCAGGAAACTGCGGGTGCCTTTCACTTTACCGGAGCATAAAGGGCGCTGCCGGTGGCCGGTTACCTTACTTAAGCCTCAGCGTTTAAGGCTTCCTGCAGAGCTTTGGCCAGCTGATCCGGACAGGATGTGGCCTTGTAGCCGCAGCGAATACCGGACAGACGCTGGATAGCCTCTTTGGCATCCATTCCCTCTACCAGAGCACATACACCCTGAGTGTTGCCGGAGCAACCACCGGTAAATTTGGCGCCGGTAACTTTGCCGTCCACCAGATCAAAGGAAATGGCGCTGGCGCAGACACCTGATGTCTTGTAAACCATAGATATACCTCCTTTATTTGTGGCAGGCCCCGTCACGGGATGACAGAGTCTGTTATTGACATGTATTAGCACGCACTCCCAGTATAGCAGATATGAAAAAAGGATTCCATAAAAACCTGAGGTTTGTTATACTGTAAAGCGAAAAAAGAGATCCCCCAACCGGGGAGACGAGGAGGTTATACCATGAAGCCTGTAGGCATTATCGGTGCCATGGATGAGGAAGTGGCACGTTTAAAAGAACAGATGGACAATGTACATATTACCACCAAGGCCATGATGGATTTTTATCAGGGAACACTGGCGGGCAAACCGGCAGTTGTGGTTCGCTCCGGAATCGGCAAGATCAATGCCGCCGTGTGTACCCAGATCCTGGTGGACGATTTTCAGGTAGGGGCTGTGATCAATACGGGTATCGCCGGTTCCCTGCGCAGCTGGATCGATATCGGGGACATCGTGATCTCCACAGATGCCCTGCATCACGATATGGATGCCACGAATTTCGGCTATCCTCTGGGACAGGTGCCCCGGATGGAGGTGCTGGCCTTTAAGGCAGATGAAAAGCTGGCGCAGCTGGCCAAGGAGGTATGCGAGGAGGTCAATCCGGAGATCCATACCTATCTGGGCAGAGTAGTCAGCGGTGATCAGTTTGTAGCCGATGACGAGGTGAAGTCCAAGATCCTGGAAAATTTTGCCGGTTACTGTACTGAGATGGAGGGAGCAGCCATCGCCCATACGGCGTATCTCAACAAGATTCCCTTCGTTATTCTCCGGGCTATTTCCGACAAGGCGGACAACAGCGCCACCATGGACTATCCTACTTTTGAGAAGCAGGCCATCGAACACAGCGTGCGTCTTACCATGGGCATGATGAAACGATTATAAAAATCTCAATTATTTTGGTTCTAATTTGAAAAATGCAGCCATATACTTGTCTCACAAAACCGTAAGGAGGGCATGGATATGCTGCATTTTTTCATGAATCAACAGTATCTTTACTATGGCATAATAGCTGCAGGCATTCTGGGACTGGTTTCCACGATCCTGACAGATCTCTACTATCGTACGATCGTACGGGACGTTAAACGGGTGAGAAAGGCAAAGGGCAAATGGATGCGTGCGTTTACCACGGAACTGGACAACCGTAACCTGCTGAAACAGGACATGCACAACGGAGAGGCATTTATCCGCACAAGACTGGCAGAAGGCAAGATCCTGGGAATACCCGTCGGATCTCTGCATACCTTCGGCAATTGGATGGCCTTTATGACAGCGGCTATTACCCTTTGGGGACTGTATAGCAGCTATCGGACAGAGGCAGTGCTGCCCTTAACCTATCTGGCAGCAGGGGCTTCGGCTTGCGGCGTATTGCTGCTGCTTCCGGTGCTTTTCGGCATCGGCAGAAAACAGGAGCGTATCGTGAACGGTCTCACCGATTATATCCAGAACTGTCTGCCGGGCAAGGCGCCTGTGGCAGCACCGGTGGTTGAGCCGGTAAAGGAGAAGGAGCGGATGCTGGACCAGATCGTGGCAGGAATCCGCCAGAGCGCTGCAGCCGGAACCAAATTCTCCGGGCTTCTGAGCAAGGATGAGGAGCATATCCTCCGTGAAGTGATACAGGAATATATGTAAAAATAAAGGTCTGCACAGCAGACAGCGGCGTACCGGACAAGCATTCCCGTGCGTCATCACCCCCGCATAACAGCGCAGGACATCCTGTGTGGTCAGAGATATAAATCCGTAAGGGAATCCAGTGCGGAAGGGGCAAAAGCCGGCAGCCCCTTCCCTGAAAAAAGTAGATCTTCTGGTTACCAGGCACACAAAAACCTCCCGTTCCGAAAATATTTTCGGCATACGGTGAGGTTTTTCTTGCTTTTACGTAGGTCTGGTGATAGAATGGCGGACTTGGAGACTATGAAATGCATGAATTATTTATATGGAGATAAAAAATATGACGAAAGATATGACACAGGGAAATCCCTTTTCCCTGATACTGAAGTTTTCCATACCGTTGATCTTCGGCAACCTGTTTCAGCAGCTGTATAATATGGCAGATACGGTCATTGTAGGAAGAGCTTTAGGCCTCAACAGCCTGACGGCAGTGGCTTCAACCAATTCCCTGAACTTCCTGATCATCGGCTTTACCCTGGGGGTATGCGCCGGTTTGTCCATTCCCATAGCTCAGCGCTTCGGCGCAGGGGATTACCGAAAGATGCGCTGCTATGTAGCCAATGCAGCCTATGTGGCTTTGGCCCTGGCCTTGGTTATGACAGTGGCCACCACCCTGCTTTGCGGCAAAATGCTGAGCTGGATGAACACTCCCGCTCAGATCTATGAGGAGGCTCATGCCTACTTCTGGGTCATCTGCCTGGGTATTCCCTTTACCTTTCTGTACAATACAGTGTCCGGTATTATCCGGGCCCTGGGAGATTCCCGGACGCCCTTCTACTTCCTGGTGGTTTCCACGGTGATCAATATTGCCCTGGATCTCATCTTTATCCTGAAGTTTAACATGGGCGTTGCGGGTGCCGGTTGGGCTACGATCATCGCCCAGGCTCTGTCCGGTATTCTCTGCCTTATCTATATGAAGAAAAAATATGAGATTTTAAAGATCAGCCCTAAGGAAAGGAAGTTGAACTTCCGGCTGATCCGCACCCTGCTGATCAATGGTCTGCCTATGGGCTTGCAGTATTCCATCACTGCCATAGGTACCATCATGCTGCAAAGCGCAGTAAATGTGCTGGATGCGGTGTATGTATCCGCCTACGGCGCTGCCTTGAAGGTAAAGCAGCTGGCTATGAGTCCCTTTGACAGTATGGCCACCGCTACATCCACCTTCTGCAGCCAGAATCTGGGTGCCGGCAAGACGGACCGTATCCGCAAGGGTGTAAAGAACGGTATTGCCATCGCCATGGTATATGCGGTGTGCATCGCCGTGGTGCTGTATTTCACCGGTTCCAAGATCGCCTGGCTCTTTGTGGACAAAAGCGAGACAGAGGTGCTTGCCGCAGTTCAGCTGTATTTATGCTGTGTGGCCTTCTTCTTCCCGGCACTGGCAGTATTAAATACGGTGCGTATGACCCTTCAGGGCTTAGGCTACGGCGGTATCGCCATCTTTGCCGGATGGCTGGAGCTGGCTGCCAGAGCCTGCATGTCCCTGCTGGTGATCCCCCGCCTGGGCTATATTGCGGTATGCTATACCGACCAGACTGCCTGGATCGTGGCGGCTGTCTTTGTGAGCGTCGTGTTTATCCTGGTTATGCGGCATCTGGAAAAGAAAATGAAAAAGAAATAGGAACATAAAAAAACGGACTTTCGCAGGAAGCGAGAGTCCGTTTTGACTTTACAGAGATTAATCCAGGCGATTTCGCCGTTGGCCCTGCTGAAAGGCCTTCAGGTTTTCGGCGATCTCCTCCATCAGGCGCTGCCGGGCTTCACAGGAGGCCCAGGCCATATGGGGTGTGAGCAGCAGCTTTTCCGGATCCTTTACCGTGAGAAGGGGACTGTCCAGAGGCAGCGGCTCCTGTTCCATAACGTCCAGTGCGGCTCCGGCGATGATCCCCTGATCCAGAGCACGAACCAGGGCCGCTTCATCCACGATGGGGCCCCGACCTACATTAATGAGGTAAGCAGAGGGCTTCATCCGGGCTAAAGCATCGTCGTTGATCAGATGGAAGGTATTGTCATTTAAGGGAGAGTGAATGGATACCACATCGCTCTCGGCAAGAAGGGTGTCCAGATCCACCCGGGTGTAGATTGCGTCGTTATTTTTCCCGGAGGTGGAGTAGTAGATCACCCGGCAGCCAAAGGCTTCGGCGATGCGGGCTACCCGTTTGCCGATATTGCCCAGACCGATGATGCCCCAGGTCTTTCCCTCCAGCTCGTTGAAGGTGGGGGTAAAGTGGGAAAAACTGCCTCCCCGGCTGTAGTCCCCGGATTTCACGTATTGGTCGAAGTAGGCCATGTGCTCACTTAAGGTGAGATACAGGGCAAAGGTATGCTGGGGAACGATCTGTACGGAATATCCGGCTACGTTGGCGGCGGCAATGGAGCGGCTGCGCACATAGTCCAGATCGATATTGTTGTAGCCGGTGGCGCCCTCCAGGATCAGCTTCAGGTTTTTCGCCTGAGCCAGAGAGCTTTCGTTGATCAGTAGCTTATTTACCAGGATGGCATCGGCATCGGCGATCCGCTCCGCCACCAGATCCTGTGGAGTCAGAGGGTAGGCCACGATCTCATCCACCAAAGCTTCCAGACTGCTGTAGTCAATATCCTCGCCGTAGCTGCTTTTTTCCAGAATCACAAGTTTCATAGAGCGCCTCCTTATGCCTCATCCAGTATCTGGATCTCCAGATAGTCAAAGTCAATAGTTTCAATAAAGCTGTCCCGGGAAAACCGGGTTTTATTATTTCGCTGGAATTCCCGGATATTGCTGTCCAGCCAGATGGGCTTTTCCAGATCAAATTCCAGGCAGATCTCCTCCAGCGCAGTGAAAATGCGGTGGGTGCGGGTGTCCGTTGGCGGAAGGGAGATGACCGTATCCTTCACCAGACGGCTGTCCTTCCAGATTTTTCCCCATAAACGAAACATAGGGTGTCCTCCTGCTGAGCTTCAGTATTCAGGGCGGGAGAAAGAAAAAATCCTCCCGCTGTCCGTTTTCCTATTATAACATAGGCCCACAACGGGCAAAATAATTTTTTACCATAACGAAAATAAAATTAAAAGATTGACGGAGCGAAACTTGCATTTTCGTCGATTCATATAAAAAATGACCAAGTTTTTTGAAAAAAATGCAGAAAACCGCCCTTTCAATGGTTGAAAGTTAACAAGAAATACGGTATATTATTAGGTAAGTTATCAATAAGGATAAAATGCAAAGCAATTTGCAATATAGATACAGAGACGAGAGAGCGTTTCATGTAAGAAAGAGAGTGACAATATGGTTTCAAGTCAGGTGCTGCAAAAAACACTGGATGAGCTCAAGAATATTACGAAAGTAGATCTGAGCATCTTAAACATTGACGGAACCGTGCTGGTATCTACCATGGTAGACGAGCAGGTGGATCACGGCACAGTGCGTCAGTTTGTGGACTCCCCTGCGGACAGTCAGATCCTGCAGGAGAGATATTTCTTCAAGGTCTTTGACGACAATAATGTAGAATACGTTCTGGTTTCCTCCGGAAGCATGAACGATCCCTATCTTATCGGCCGTGTGGCTGTGTCCCAGATCCAGAATCTGATCATCGCCTACAAGGAGCGTCTGGACAAGAACAACTTTATCCAGAACCTTCTGCTGGACAACCTTCTGCTGGTGGATATTTACAATCGTGCCAAGAAGCTTCGCATTGATACCAATACCAGACGTATTGTGTTTACGGTAGAGACCGGCGGAGACAAGGACAATGCCGCTCTGGACAAGATCAAGAGCCTTTTCACCGGCCGTCCCCAGGACTTTATCACAGCTATCGATGAGAACAATGTGATCATTGTGAAGGAGCTGAAGGAGGGCGAGGACTACGAGGATATGGATCGTCTGTCCAATCTTATCGTGGACACCCTTCAGACAGAGCAGGGCAGCCAGATCCGGGTGTCCTATGGTAATGTAGTGGAAGAGATCAAGCATGTATCCCGTTCCTACAAGGAGTCCCAGATGGCTCTGGAAGTGGGCAAGATCTTCCACGCAGAGAAAACCGTTATTCCGTACAACAATCTGGGCATTGGCCGTCTGATCTATCAGCTGCCTATCCCCCTGTGTAAAATGTTCATGAAGGAAGTGTTCGGCGAGCAGCTGCCGGATACCTTTGATGATGAGACGCTGATGACCATCAACAAGTTCTTTGAGAATAATCTGAATGTCTCCGAGACTTCCCGTCAGCTCTACGTTCATAGAAATACGCTGGTGTATCGTCTGGACAAGCTCCAGAAGAGCACGGGACTGGATATCCGGGTATTTGACGATGCCCTGACCTTCAAGATTGCCATGATGGTTGTGCGTTACATGAAGTATATGCAGGAACAGAATCCGTAAGGATCTTTTGATGAAATACAGGAAACGTACGAAATGTGCAGAGATGTCTTGACATAGCTGCACATTTCGTTTGTATTATACACTATACATAAAACATGGTTTTGTATAGTGAGGTATAAAACTTACCTATGAGGAGGAATTATTATGGTTACACTGGAAAAGACAGGAGCCTATCTTGTAAAGGGAACCACCTTAATTATGGATGACCAGGATGCCCCCGCCCGTCTGCAGCAGGAAGGGGTAAAGAGTGCATCCAAACAGGAAGCTGCCGCCGGTACTATGGCCTACAGCATCCTGAAGGAGCATAATGTTTCCGACAACATGGAGGAGCTTAGGATCAAATTTGATAAGCTGACATCCCACGATATTACTTTCGTGGGTATTATTCAGACAGCCCGTGCTTCAGGACTGGAGAAATTTCCGGTACCCTATGTACTGACCAACTGCCACAATTCCCTTTGTGCCGTAGGCGGTACCATTAACGAGGATGACCATATGTTTGGTCTTACCTGTGCCAAGAAGTACGGCGGTGTCTATGTACCGCCTCATCAGGCCGTTATCCATCAGTTCGCCAGAGAAATGCTGGCCGGCGGCGGCAAGATGATCCTGGGATCCGACAGCCATACCCGTTATGGTGCGCTGGGTACCATG
The DNA here is from genome assembly GCA_964618605.1 of uncultured Lachnospiraceae bacterium. Taxonomy (GTDB): domain Bacteria; phylum Bacillota; class Clostridia; order Lachnospirales; family Lachnospiraceae; genus UBA11957. The sequence goes on from CAZUBP010000008.1 coordinate 7,807, forward strand.
GCTATGGGTGAGGGCGGACCGGAGCTGGTTAAACAGCTGCTGGAACAGACCTACGATATCCATATGCCGGAGGTAGTGGCTATCTATATGACCGGCAAGCCTGTGCCGGGAGTTGGTCCTCAGGACGTGGCTCTGGCTATTATCGGAGCTGTATTTGCTAGTGGCTATGTGAAAAATAAAGTAATGGAGTTTGTAGGACCGGGCGTGGCCAATCTGAGTGCCGACTACCGTATCGGTATCGACGTTATGACAACAGAAACCACCTGTCTTTCCTCCATCTGGACCACTGATGATAAGATCAAGGAATTCTATGATATTCATGGCAGAAGCGAGGATTACAAGGAGCTGAATCCGGCGCCGGTGGCTTACTATGACGGCGTTGTACGGGTAGAGCTGGACAAGATCCGTCCTATGATCGCTATGCCCTTCCATCCCAGCAATACCTACACCATCCAGGAGGTAAACGAAAACCTTACGGATATTCTCCATGATGTGGAGAAGCGTGCCGCTGTCAGCCTGGACAATAAGGTGCCCTATACCCTTATGGACAAGGTACATGACGGAAAGCTTCTGGTAGATCAGGGTATTATCGCCGGATGTGCCGGCGGCGGCTTTGAAAACATCTGTGCCGCAGCGGATATTCTGAAGGGTGCCAGCATCGGCTGTGATGCCTTTACTCTGAGCGTATATCCGGCTTCCACACCTATTTATGTAGAATTGGCTAAGAACGGCGTACTGGCTACTCTTCTGGAGACCGGTGCTGTTGTAAAGACGGCCTTCTGCGGTCCCTGCTTCGGTGCAGGAGATACACCGGCTAACAATGCCTTCAGTATCCGTCATTCTACCCGTAACTTCCCCAACCGTGAGGGCTCCAAGATCCAGAACGGCCAGATCTCCTCTGTGGCCCTGATGGATGCCCGCTCTATCGCCGCAACAGCAGCCAACAAGGGCTATCTGACACCGGCAACGGAGTTTGAGGGAACCTACACCAACCAGAAATATTATTTTGATAAGACCATCTATGAGAATCGTGTATTTGACAGCAAGGGCGTGGCAGATCCCTCTGTAGAGATCCAGTTCGGCCCCAACATCAAGGACTGGCCGAAAATGGTAGCCCTGACAGATCATCTGCTGTTAAAGGTGGTTTCTGAGATCCATGATCCCGTAACCACCACCGATGAGCTGATTCCCTCCGGAGAGACTTCCTCCTACCGTTCCAATCCTCTGGGACTGGCAGAGTTTACCCTGTCCCGAAAGGATCCCGCCTATGTTGGCCGGGCTAAGGAAGTGCAGCTGGCAGAAAAGGCCAGAGAGGCAGGAGAGACACCGGAAGGCGGTTTCGCCGAGGTGGGCGAGGCTCTTGCCTGGGTGAAGGCAAACTTCCCGGAGAGTACCAACGAAAATACCGGTATCGGCAGCACCATTTTTGCTGTGAAGCCTGGTGACGGTTCTGCCCGTGAGCAGGCAGCCTCCTGTCAGAAGGTACTGGGGGGCTGGGCCAATATCGCCAACGAATATGCCACCAAGCGCTATCGCTCCAATCTGATCAACTGGGGTATGCTGCCCTTCGTGATCCCCCAGGGAGAGCTTCCCTTTGCCAATGGGGACTACCTCTTCGTACCGGATGTGAGAGAGGCGGTAGCAAAGAAGGCTGAGACCATCACCGTATATGTGGTAGGCCAGGAAAAGAAAAGCTTTGAGGTGACCCTGGGTGACCTTACCGACGACGAGCGGGAGATCATTCTGAAGGGATGCCTGATCAATTACAATCGTAAGTAAATACAGGAAATGAGCTCCACGGCAGCTGCTGTGGAGCTTTTTTTGTACTTTTTGTTGCAATTTACAGAAAATATGATACAATAAGGCGATGGCACTTTAGCGAAGTGCAGTGAGAAAAGAGAGAAGTAAATGACGGAGGACAAAACAGATATGGGTAAACGGATTGCATACCTGGGAAGCAGCGGAGGAAATCTCTACAAACAGGGAGGAAATGATTTCTCCGGAATGATGAAAGAAATTTTGGCGCAGACCAAGGCGGCAGATATGGAGGTTACCTTTGTACAGTACGTCATGGCCTCCGGCAGTTTGGATACAGTAGGAGAGGACAGCAAGGCCTGGCTGTACAGCGGCACCGGTCAGGATGTCCAGGTAGTGTTCGAGGGAACACTGAAGGAAGTAAATGAAAAGGCAAAGGAAGTGGATGCTTCCCTGGCTGAGAAGATTCGGGGAGGAGAGATCGACGGTCTGATGTTTGTCAGCGCAGATCCCGAGGGTGCCAATGCCCAGGCGGTAGCGGCAGCAGCTGAGACCAAGATCCCCATGGCAGGAACCGGCGGAACCGGCGTAGCCATGATCCAGAGCAAGGGATGTAATGTTCTGTCAGCATCCGGCACAACAGGTACTACCAATCGTACCCGTGCGGTTGCCTTTACCACAGCCCTGGCTAAGTGCTGGGACATTAAATATATGCCGGTTATCGGCAACACCGGTGCGGCAGCAGCCGACAAGATGTCCGGTAATGTATGGAAACGTATCAATTTCAGAGGTATCATGATGACCTCTCTTCCGGCGTTTATCGCTATGGCATTGCTGCTGGCCTGCTCCAAGATTCCGGGCTGCAGCGAGTTTTCCGATGTATTTGATACGCTGGTAGGTTATATTCCTGTTGTTGTGTGTGCTATCGCAGCAAAACAGGTTTCCGGTATGGATGATGTAGGTGTAGTTGCCGGTATCGTAGGCGGTATCCTTGCCAAAGACGGCGGCATCATCGGCGGTCTGGTAGTGGGTATCCTTGCCGGCGTTCTGGTTTACTACATCAGCGTATTCTGCTACAAACACAACGTTCCCGGAACTACAGTAAATATTGCTTCCGGCGGCCTTGGCGGTCTGATCGCCGGTCTGATCGGTATGTATGGTATCGCTCCCATTACCCTGTGGCTGGGCAACGGTATCTGCAGCATCATCAATGCCTGCATCAGCTTCAACGCTGTACTTGCCGGCGCAGTAGCCGGTCTGCTGATCTGGCCCGCTATCATCGGCGGTGTATATCATGCAGCTATTCTGCCTATCGTACTTCTGGAGATCGAGGAGATGGGCTTCTCCTTCCTGGGAGCTATCGATATGACCGGTCTGGTTATGGTATCTGCCGGTATTACACTGGCAAACATTCTGCTGCCCCGTGTTAAGGGCGAGCGTGCTGCCGCTGTTTCCGGTTTCGTTATCAACATCGGTTTCGGTACCTTTGTAGAGGCAGCTTATCCCTACATGTTCTCCAGCAAGCTGGTATTCGGAGGGGCACTGTTCAGTGCCATGGCTTCCGGCGCTCTGGTTGGACTTTTCGATGTAAAGGGAACCGCTTATCTGCCCGCTTTTGTAGCACCCTTTATGGCGCAGGAGGGCAAAGGCGTATTCTTCCTGATCTGTATGATCGTTGCTATGGTACTGGCCTGCCTGATCACATTGGCAGCTAACCGGATGTATCGGGCAAAGCACAGTGAGGAGATCGCCTGAGAATCGGCAGATTAACAGAAATTTTTCAAATATTTTTGATAATCAATAAAAGAAAAACGGATTGACAAACCACAGGATGGCCGATATAATGGGCATCAGATAAACCAGTGAAGCGGAGATAAAACGATATAAACGCCGTACAGAGAGAGGTAGCTGCTGAGAATCCTCCGGAGATGTTGTTTCGTAAATGGACCGCTGAGGGCAAGGGGAAAGACGTAAGTCGAGTATATGCGACGTAGGCCGGCGTTAACGGCAGAAAATGTGTTAGCATTTTTGACAGAGAGGGTCTTTAGAAGGCCAAATAAGGTGGTACCGCAGATAATATGATCTGTCCTTATCCTACGAAAGTATAAGGACAGGTCTTTTTTTATGCAAATGTATACCTGAAAGAGCAATGCCTGATCTGTCTGAAAGGAGATGTAAGATGGAAAATTACAGTATTTACCTGCCAAGCTATTCCATCGGCAGCGATGTTCTGAAAAAGATTCCGGAGGTGTGTCGGCCTTACGGAACCAAGATCGCAGCGGTGGGCGGACATAAGGCAATAGCCTCGGTAAAGGAAAAGCTTCTGGAAGTGGTAGAGGGAACGGAATTAGAGTTCCTGGACTTCCTCTGGTACGGCGGTGAAGCCTCCTACGAGAATGTAGAGGCACTGAAAAGCCAGCCTGAGGTGCAGGAAGCGGATATGATTTTCGCCATAGGCGGAGGAAAAGCAACGGATACAGCCAAGGCGCTGGCAGAGGTAACAGGGAAACCTATTTTTACGGTACCTACGATCGCCTCCAACTGTGCAGCCTGTACCAGCGTATCTATTATGTACAATCCGGACGGTTCCTTTAAGAAACCCTTCTTTCTGGCCAAGCCTCCGGTACACGCTTTCATACAGACGTCGGTGATCATACATACACCTACAAAATATATGTGGGCGGGCATCGGCGATACCTATGCCAAGTATTTTGAAAGCACCATATCCTCCAGAGGAGAAAATCCGGTGCATTACGTAGCCCTCGGCGTGGGCATGAGCCGCCTCTGTTATGAGCCTCTTCTGTTATACGGAAAGAAGGCACTGGAGGATCAGAAAAAGGGTGTTCTCTCCTATGAGTTTGAACAGACGGTGCTTTCCATTGTGGTTACCACAGCCATCGTTTCCATTCTGGTGACGACGGAGCACATTATCGATTACAACACAGGATTGGGACATGCCGTATATTACGCCCTGACCTCCTTCCCTCATATTGAGGAGGGACATCTCCACGGAGAACTGGTAGCCTTCGGCGTTTTGCTTCTCCTGCTGGTGGATCACGACGAAGAAAACTTCCGCAAGGTCTACGAGTTTAACAAGAGCATCGGACTTCCCGTTTGCCTGAAGGATGTGGAGATCACAGAAAAGGATCTGGAAGCGGTGATGGAAAAGACCGTATCCATGAAGGATATCGATCATAACCCCTATGTGGTAACAAAGGAAATGCTTGCCGAGGCTTTTGAAAAGCTGGAGGCCTGTCAGTAAAGGACAGATAACACAAGGTATAAAAAAGAAAAATATAAAAAGAATAAAAGGAGTAGGAAAAATGAAAAACATGAAAAAGTTTGCAGCATTATGTATGGCAGCAGCCATGAGCATGTCACTTCTGGCAGGATGTGGCAGCAGCTCTGCAACAGAGACAACTAGCGAGACAGCTTCTTCCGCAGTAGAAGAGAGCGCAGTATCCAGTGCAGCAGAGGAAGCAACCTCTGAAGCTGAGACTGAGACAGCAGCAAATCCTGATGCCAAGATCGGTGTGATCACCATGGTAGAGAACGGTGCCTTCATGGATATGAAGAGCGGTATCGTAGATGCTCTGGCAGCAGCAGGCTACACCAACATTGATTATCAGTGTGCCGGCGGCGACAGCGCAGCCCTTCAGTCTATCGTAGCTAACATGACAGACGGCAGCTATGATGTTATCGTTACGATTGCCACACCTACCACACAGGCTGTTGTTAATGCAGAGTCTGAGACACCCAACGTATTCTGTTCCGTATCTGCACCGGTTGCCGCAGGCGTTATGAGTGCTCTGGAAACACCGGACAAGAATTCCACCGGTACTTCCAATGCTATCCCGGTATCCGATATCTTCGAGTTCGCTCAGTCTGTAACACCCGTAGAGAAATACGGTCTGATCTACAGCGGCAACGAGGACAACGCTACCAACACCATCAACCAGTGTAAAGAATATCTGGAGTCTGCAGGTATTGAATATGTAGAGAAAACAGCAGCTACAGCAAACGATATTGAGACAGCCACAAACGCTCTGATCGAGGAAGGTGCACAGGCTATCTTCGTTCCCAACGATTCCATTATTCAGGATGGTGTATCTACTCTGGTTGAGATCTGCAGAGAGAAACAGATTCCCACCTATTGTTCATCTGCCACAACAGTATCTTCCGGATGCTTTGCAACTCTGGCTATCGATGATTACGGTATCGGCGAGAAAACAGCAGCCAAGGTTATCCAGGTGCTGGAGGGAACAGCCGTAGCTGATATCCCGGCTGAGGTTGTTGGTATCGACTACTGCTCTGTTAATAAAGAAACCATGGAAGCCCTGGGACTGACTGAAGCTGATATTCAGACTGATTACGAGATTCAGGTTCTGGAGTAATTCCCCTGTACTTATTTACGGGCATTGGTGCACCAATGCCCGTACTGTTTTTGACTGACCAAGCAAGAGGAACATTATTATGATTTACTATTTATCAAACCTGCCGGATGGCCTGATCTACGGCCTGCTGGCTATGGGAATTTATATTTCCCTGCGTATTCTGGATATTCCGGATCTGACAACAGAGGGAAGCTTCGGCTTCGGTGCTGTTGTTTCTGTATTAGTGGCACTGCAGGGCCATCCTGTTCTGGCACTTATTGCCGGTATGTGTGCCGGACTTGTTGCCGGTATTATCACCGGTCTTTTACAAACCAAACTTTCCGTGCATCCCGTTCTGGCGGGTATTATTACCATGAGCGGCCTGTATTCCATCAATCTGGTGCTGTATTCCCTGACAGATAAGGGGGCCACCACCAACCTGAGCTACAACCAGATCAGTATCTTTGCCATGGCAAAGGAAAAGCTGGGACTCAGCGGCCAGTTTAATACCACACTGGTCAAAGCGGTGATCAGCCTGGTTATCGTTATTCTTCTTATTGTAATTGTGGCTATGTTCTTTAAGACAAATCTGGGCCTTCGTATCCGGGCTACCGGTGATAATCCGGATATGGTGCGCTCTTCCTCTATAAATGTAGATATGACCAAGGTTATCGGTCTGATGCTGGCCAATGGTATGATCGGTCTGGCAGGTTCTCTGGCATCTCAGAGTATCGGTTATTCTGATATCAATCTCTGCAACGGTGCCCTGATCTATGGTTTGGCTGCCGTTATCATCGGAGAAGCTATCTTCGGAAAACGCAGCGTTACTGTGGGTCTGATTTCTGCAGTGGTAGGCTCCGTGGTTTACAAGATGATCGTGGCCTTCGTAGTGCGTACCAATCTTTTTGGAGACAGAAGTGCCAACCTGATGAAATTTACCTGTGCACTGATCGTAGCTATTACTCTGGCTATCCCTGCTGTGCGGGAAAAGATGGATGAGAGAAAGAAAAGAAAGGTGGCGAGATAATGTTAGTAGTAGATCATATTTCCAAAACCTTTGACAAAGATACAGCCAACGAGCATGTGGCGATCCGGGATATGAGCATTACCCTGCAGGATGGAGATTTCGTGACCATCGTGGGCTCCAACGGCGCAGGAAAAAGTACCCTTTTTAATGCGATCTGCGGAAGCTGGCTGACAGACTCCGGTAAAATCCTGCTGGATGACAAGGATATTACCTTTATGAACGAACACGAAAGAGCCCGACTGATCGGCCGTGTGTTCCAGGACCCCATGAAAGGTACTGCCCCCAATATGACTATTGAGGAGAATCTGGCTCTGGCCTACACCCGTTCCGGACAGTCCTCCTCCCTGTTCTCCCGGGCGATCACCAAAGAAAAGGTAAACTTCTTCCGGGAAAATCTGGCCCGGTACAATATGGGCATAGAGGATCGTATGAAAACCAAGATCGGTCTCCTTTCCGGCGGCCAGCGTCAGGTGGTGACGCTGCTTATGTGTACCCTGTCTGTACCCAGCCTTCTTCTGCTGGATGAGCACACAGCGGCACTGGATCCGGAAACAGCCAAGAAGGTTATGGAGATCACCAAGACTATCGTGGCAGAAAACAAGATCACCACGATGATGATCACCCACAATCTCCAGCAGGCGCTGGATACCGGAAATCGTACCATTATGATGGATTCCGGCGAGATCGTCTTTGATATATCCGGAGAAGAAAGATCCAGAATGACGGTGAAGGATCTGGTAAATCTTTTTGCGGAGAAGCGGCAGAAGGAATTGACAAATGACCGTATGATGCTGGGCTAAAGCCCGTTGATGAGGTAACACAAGGAGCCTTTGGCAGGGAGAAAAATCCCCTGCTGGGCTCCTTTTTATTTTTCTGAAAAAAGGTGTTGACATAAGGAAGGGAAAAGTGATATATTGTACAAGCTGTCGCAAAAAGTCAAACAACTACAACAATTTCAAATATGAAAAAAGTTATAAAAAGTCGTTGACAAAAAACAACAGCTATGCTATATTAAATGAGCTGTCGCGAAAGACAGTAAAGCACTTTGATAACTGAACAGTGAAACACATTA